>JANMEE010000033.1:0-36095 GCA_031376645.1 Dolichospermum sp. OTE_75_concoct_329_sub
AACTTTTTTCTGTGGGATCTGACACCCGGAGATCCCCCTAAATCCCCCTTAAAAAGGGGGACTTTGAGGAATTTAGCCCCCCTTTTTAAGGGGGGTTGGGGGGATCTCTATTAATTCTGATACTTTTCAAACATCCTCTAAGGGTTTTGGTGGGCAATGCCCACCCTACGTGAATTATGGCTACGCTACGCAAGCTATCAAAAATCAAATATTAGTCCTATATTCCGTGACTCCTGCGTAAGTCCTATGGATAAAAAAAAGATGTGGGAATAGTCAGGAAATATCTGTTAATTTGTTTAGAAAATCAACAATTATAAACTCAAGGAATAAAGTCATGAATTCTGAAATTCAAATTCTCGAACCAGCAGGAATTTTAAATGCCAACGAAGGTAACGAATTACGTCGAAAAATTAATGATGTTGTGGAAAAAGGGGCTAAAACTGTGCTGATAGATATGAAAAATGTAGATTTCATTGATAGTTCTGGTTTAGGTGCTTTAGTATCGGCAATGCAGGACATCAAAAAGGCTGAGAAGAAACTTTTTATCTGCTCAATTAATGCTCAGGTCAAAATGCTATTTGAACTCACTAAAATCGAGCGAGTTTTAAATATTTTGAGTGATAAAGAAGAGTTTGAACGCCAAGTAATGACAAATTAGACTGATGTCAATTTTGGTTAATTAGAATTTTAAATAGCTCCGAAATTCACCTGTAGTAAAGACAAATCATCATCCAAATTTTCGTTAATACCAAAGTTAATAATCTGAGGTAAGACTTGACTAAGATGACTATTATTTGTCTGTCTATGGGTGAGTAGTAAATTATTTAAAGAGTCTAAACCCCAAATTGTTCCATCCGGTTGAAGAATCTCATAAGTACCATCACTAAAGATATACAAAGTGCTGTTTTCTTCAACCTCAAAAACAGCAGTTTCAAAGCTGATATCTGGTATAAAGCCAATTGGTAAATCTAGAGAATCTAGTTGTTTGACATGAATATTTAGATCATTTCCAGATATCATTAAAGCTGGTGGATGTCCAGCATTGGCATAAATTAGTTGCCGATTCACACGATTATAAACTCCATACCATAAGGTAAAGTATTTATTCCCATGTTTGCTCATTTGAAAACTTTCATTGAGAGCTTTCAAAACTTCCGCTGGTTGACGAAAATCAGTATTGAGTAGAGATTGCGATCGCAAAATATTCAATACAGACACAGATAGCAAAGCTGAACCTACCCCATGTCCAGAAACATCTAGTAAATAAATTACCAAATTATCATCATCAATCCAATAGTAGTCAAAGCAATCTCCTCCTAACTGGGTTGAAGGAACAAATAAAGATTCTATTGTGACTAAGCCTGTAAGTGGTGGTGGTAAAAGCGATCGCACATAATCCGCTGCTTCTGCTAGTTCCGTTTCTAAAATATGCTTTTGATGTTGTAAATCTTGGTTCAATTTCTCTAAAGCTTGCTTTTGTATTTGTAAGTCTTGACTTAACTGATGTAGCCTTAATCCTGCTCTCACCCGTGCTTTCAATTCATTCATCTCAATTGGCTTAGAGATAAACTCATCTGCTCCTGCATCTAGTCCTCTAACACGATCATTTTCTTCTCCAGGCAATGCTCCTTTTGAAGTGAGGAGAATGAAAAAAGTTGTCGCTAGTTGCGGATCAGATTTAATGGAATAACATACTTCTAAACCACTCATTTCTGACATTACCCAGTCACAGATGATCAGTGCTGGACATAATCTTTTTGCTTCTACTATTCCTTCCTCACCATCACAGGCTATTGTGATATCATAACCCTGGTTTTGCAGCGTTCTTTTTAAAACTATCCTTAATATAGGATCGTCATCAATAATCAGAATTTTAAGCATTTTTACCCTAAGATAATTTAAGTAATAGAGATTTACATTTTTACTATTTTTAATATACACTCATATTTGACAATACTATTACTAAAATACTGATCCCCTATACCCTATTGATATCGTCACGATTTTATGGGGTTTGGTGACCTATTTTGGAAACTTGGCAATAGTATTGATTTGAATATTTTATAGGTTTACCAATGAATAATAAGATTTATCTAAAAACAAATACAGATATTGACGCTACAAAAGAAATTTTGTCTTGGTTAGAACAAATAAATCAGCCTCCGGTTACTAGTCCGCAAATTTGGTGGGGATTGCAAACACTTGTGGTAGAAGGATTTATTAACATTGTCGAACACGCACATAAAAACTTACCTATAGAAACTCCCATTGAATTAGAAGTAATTAGATTCACAGAAGTTATAGAAATTAGAATTTGGTCTTATGGAAAACCCTTTGATTTGGTTAAGCACCTGCAAGTGGCTTTAGAGTTAGAGGATAATGATCAAGAAAGGGGACGCGGATTAAAAATTATTTCTATGATAGCAGACAAACTAACTTATGAACCAACAGACGATAATCGTTATTGTTTATTTATGAGTAAAAAATATTAATATAAGAGGACTCCACAAAAAAAGATACTCCAATCTTGTGGGATGGGCAGGAAAGCCCGTCCTGATATTATTAGCAGGCAAGAATGCCTGCACCACAAGAGATTTTGGGATATTTTTTTATGGGGAAGTCTTTTATTGATTATTTAAAAAATCTTGAATTTGGTTTGTATATTCTATTAAATTTGCTAATAATTCAGAGACATCAGTAATATCATTTTTATTAGCCTTATGTTCTATAATGGATGATATTTCCTGCATGGTGGTAGCTCCTATATTGCCACTAGAACCTCTAAGATGATGAGCTTCCTTAGCAATTTTTTGGAAGTCATTAGCTGCGATTGCAGTTTTAGTTACCTCAATATGAACTTGGCTATTTTCTACAAACATTGCCAATAGCTCTAACTCAAATTCTAGATCATTTTCGGAAATTTCATGTAGATGTTCCCAATTAATGGGGAACTCCAGCAATTTGCTATTTGTAGTTGTAACTACTGGCTCAGAAATAATCTCTGGAACTATAGCTGCCTCTGAAAACAGAATTTTACGACTCCAGCGTTCTAAAATCGCCGCTAATTTATCTTTAGCCACAGGCTTGCTGATATAATCATCCATACCTGCATCTAAACAACTTTGCTGGTCTTCTTTCATAGCTCCAGCAGTGATAGCAATCATGACTGGACGCACATTATTAGCAAAGGAACTTACCGGCCAACGACGAATTTCTTTTGCTGTTTGCAAACCATCCAAAATTGGCATTTGGCAGTCCAAAAGAATTAGGTCATAGGGAATTTTATTCAATATTTCTAAAACTTCTTGTCCATTGGCTACAACATCAGCATAATAGCCTAAGTTTTGGAGTTGTTTAAGCTGAACTTTTTGATTGATTAGATTATCTTCTGCTAGTAGTAATTTTAATTGTGATTTAGCATGAATAGGCATCTGTTGATTTTGCACCATCTTAGACGGTTGCTCAATTCTCAATACTTCCTCTTGATCTAAATTTGTTTGGCCACCCACAATATTCATGATTATATCTAGCAACCGTGATGCTTTGACTGGCTTGACTAAATAACTAACAAATCCTATGTTTAAGGCCTGTTGTACTTCCTCTCTTTGATTGGTGGAAGTTAACATAATCAGGGGGACATTAGCGATCTCAGAATTAGCCTGAATTTGTACTCCCAATGTCAATCCATCTATGTGGGGCATTTGCATATCAATCACAGCAATATCATAGGGTCTACCCTGTGCCATAGCAATTTCTAAAGCTTTCAAACCAGCAGCGGCATCATTGGCTTCATCCACCTGCATTCCCCAAGAAGTGGCTTGATGGTAGAGGATTTTTCGATTAGTAGCATTGTCATCAACTACTAACAAACGGCGGTTAGTCAGTAAATCAGGCTCCAGAATTTGACAAAAAGGCTGTTGTTGCTTGGCAAAAGGTAGGTCAAACCAAAATTGAGATCCTTGACCAATCTGACTTTTTACGCCAATTTCTCCTCCCATTAAAGTTACCAACTGTTGACAAATTGCTAATCCCAAACCTGTGCCACCATATTGACGGGTAATGGAAGCATCAACTTGGCTAAATGCTTGAAAGAGTTTGTTTTGATCTTCAGGAGTAATACCAATACCTGTATCTATAATGCTAAAACAGAGAGTATCTAGATCTTGATTTTCTGATTTCAATTCTACTTGTAATATTACCTCTCCTTTACTGGTGAATTTGATAGCATTACCCATCAGATTCATCATAATTTGTCGCAAGCGACCAACATCTCCCTGGAGATATTTATAAATATTGGGCTGAATAAACGCAGCAATTTCTAATCCCTTTTTATGTGCTTGAGGAGCTAATAAATCCAACACTTCTTCAACACAAGTAGATAAGTCAAAATCCAAATTTTCTAACGACATTTCTCCCGCTTCCAACTTAGATAGATCCAAAATTTCGTTGATGAGGTACAACAAAGCATCCCCACTCACACGAATTGTTTCTAAAAAATCTTGTTGTTCTGGGTTAAGGGTAGTTTCTAACAATAAGCCTGTCATGCCCAAAACTGCATTCATGGGAGTACGAATTTCATGACTCATGTTAGCTAAGAAACTACTTTTGGCTTGGGAAGCTAATTCGGCTTGGTGTCGAGCTACTTCAAGTTCTTTTCTTTGCAAAGTTTCAGATGCGAGCAATTGGGCTTGAGCTAGAGCAATGCCTATTTGAGCAGAAAGAGATCGCAATAGTTCTACTTCCCAAGTATTCCAGTGCCGGATTTGATGACATTGATGAACAATGAGCAAACCCCATAATTCATTTGCAAGAATAATCGGCACAACAATATTGGCCTTAACAGCAAATTTTTTTAGTAATTCAATATGGCAAGGTTGAATGCCAGCATTTTCAATATCAGTGATAGTTTGTATTCTTCCTTCACGGTATTTCTGGATGTATTGTTCATGAAAGCAAGGGTCTTCAACTATCTGCCCAAAAACTACTGGTAAGTTTGGCCGCACTGCCTCTTGAACTGCTATAAAAGAACCGTTTGGTTCTAAACGGAGAACTAATACACGGTCAGATTGCAGGAGATTTTGAACTTCTATGACGGTAGTTTGGAGAATTTCATCAATTTGTAAAGAATCGCGGATTTTCAGGGTGATATCAGTTAACAATTGCGATCGCAATTGCTGGTTTTTAAGTTCTTCTTCTGCCTGCTTTCGTCTAATAAACTGACCTATTTGATTACCAATAGACATCATAACTTTCAGCAAATCTTTGTTTTCCTGCTGAATTTCCTGGTTTAAAAAAATCATTACTCCCATGGTTACTTGGTTACTGCGAATGGGAACACCAAAACCTGTGCGTAACCCTACTTTAGAAGCCATTTCCATCCTGAAAAAATTTGGATCATCACAAACATTATTTATCCATATAGGTTCATCTCTAGACAAAATCCGGCCAGGTAATCCAATTCCTGGTTTAAAAGTAATTTTTCGAGTCATGTCTTCCAACTCTTTTAGCTCTACTCTTTCCTCATGCCAAATATCTACACAACGGAGAACATCGGCTTGCTTGTCTAGCAGCCACATTTCTCCCCAGCCACATCCCAAAATCTTATCCATTCCCTTTAAGATGCAGTGAGTTGCATGATTAATATTTCTAGCAGCAGCTAAAGCACTTGTTACTGTATTCTGTAAATTTAGATATTTTTCAGCTTCTTTGCGTTGAGTAATATCACGGCAAACACAAATCAGTCCCCCATTTTTCAACTTTGTTAGAGATACTTCTTGAGCAAAGGTACTACCATCTTTTCTCTTGGCAATTGTTTCCCCATGCCAATAACCATGTTGCATCAATGTAGGAAATATATTGCCATCAAACCATTGAACTTGTTCCGGTTCATAAACTTGTTTCCATGTCTTACCCACAAGTTCGGCAGAATTACTGTAGCCAAACATAGTAATGTGAGATGTATTCAGATAAATATAATTGCCATTTTCATCGAGAATACTAATCCCATCATTTGTAGCTTCTATTGCTGCTAATTGCTGCTTTAGATCCTCTTCAGTCTGTTTGCGCTCAGTAATATCTATACCAGTAATAATAATAAATTCAATTTTATTCTCGTTATTTAAGATCCTTTTGTTTGACCAATTGATCAACCGTTGATTGCCATTTTTTCTGATCCAATAGTTCTCGTACTCTTTCAAGTTGTTACCTAGTCTGATTTCTGCAAATATGACTTGGATAGTTTGGTAATCTTTTGGTTCTGGGAATAAATTCCAAAAATATTGATTCTTAATTTCATCGCAGGAATAGCCTGTGGTTTCTTCACAAGCTCGATTAAAGCTGATAATTTGCCCTTGCGGATTCAAAACTATAACTAAAGCATTGACTGTATTTAATACTGTTGTGAGGAGCAAACTATCTATATTGCGCCTCACATCTAACTGTTTCATAACTTGGCGACCTAAAATTCGTAGTGCCTCAATCTGTTCGGGTGTAAGTGTTCTTGGCACATCATCAATCACACAGAGTGTTCCCAAGCCATAACCATCAGCATTAATTAGAGGCATACCTGCGTAAAAACGGATATTCGGGTCTGATGTTACTAGGGGATTATTGGCAAATCTTTCATCAAGAGTGGCATCAGAAACCATGAAAATATCAGGTTGCTGGATGGCATGATTGCAAAAAGCAATATCACGAGGTGTTTCTAGTGCCTCCAACCCAACTTTAGATTTAAACCATTGACGATTGCTGTCAACTAAGGTGAATAAAGCTATAGGAGTGCCACAAATATAGGAAGCTAAACGAGTAAGGTCATCAAACTCTATTTCTGGTTGAGTATCCAGAATCTTGTATTGTAAAAGTGCTTCAATTCTTGCTGCTTCATTATCTTGTAATGGTTTCATCTTTGAATTTTCCCTACTGATTTAATTAATATGTTCTTATGATACGTGGTTAAAAAATTTGCATTGATATATAAAATATACACATTATATAATCTTTTCGAGTGTTATTGATTTAGCTTGGAACAGAAACCCCTTCCAAGTTGAAACCTAAAGTTTTGATCTTAGAGGATGTTTGTAAAGTATTAAGTTGTATTAATATCCCCCCTAACCCCCCTTAAATAAGGGGAGAACTAGTAGTCTGTCAAATAAATTTTGACGGATAAGGAAAAAATGAACCACGTTCGCGGAGCGTCCCGGAGGGATATAGACACGAAGAACACGAAGGAAGAAGGAAGAAGGAAGAAGGAAGAAGAAAAATTTATTTACCCGTCAATTAGTCCTTGACAGACTACTAGAATCAAAGTCCCCCTTAGAAAGAGGGATTTAGGGGGATCTCAAGATTTTGGATACATGACCCAGGACTTTATGGCTAACGCCACGCAAGCTATCAAAGACGTGGTATATTATGATATCTTCTCATGCCACGCTATTGAACAAAGTGCTGTAATGGTTAAGGCATAATCATCTCACCCTCGTAAATTGGCTACAGTATTGACGCTTTATGCCTGCACCACAAGAAATTTTGGGATATTTTTTTATTTGGAAGTCTCTTAGATATCTTAAAAAAATGTAGCCATGTTCTATAAAACGGCTCTACAACAATATTTCTAGATAAAGCAAATTTAAACAGTAAGGAATTAATAAAATGAATTCTGATTTTAAACCTCCATCAAAAAAATTATCTATTCTAGCTACTGTTGGTGGGGTTGTAACTGCCGTTGTGGCAATTACTGGTTTAAATGCTTTATCCCAGCAACTGGCAATTACTAATGCTATCTCCAAGCCTAAAATATCTGCCTCCCCTGCTAGTCATCCAAATGAAACTGAAACTATTGCCGAACTTGATGCTAAATCAATGGTTTTAGCAAGTCAAACCATTAATACTAATGAACTCACAATAGCTAAAACTCCCTATGTTGCACCGGGAAATGGGACATTAAGTGCTAATGAAATGGTAATGGCGCGTCAAGCTTGGTTATACTTTCAACGTAACTGGAATGATAAAACTGGTTTGGTGAATTCGGTAGATAATTTTGCCTCTGTAACCATGTGGGATCAGGCCGCAGCGATCGCCGCTTTAGTCAGTGCTAGAGAACTCAACATCATCACTGTTAAAGAGTTTGAGAGTAAAATGAACCAGATGTTAAAAACTCTGGCATCAATGCCTTTATATAAGGGAGAATTACCCAACAAAGTCTACAATAGCAAAACCTTATTACCTGTAAATTACGGCCAACTAGATAAACGAGAAGAAATTGGTTGGTCAGCTTTAGATTTGGGGAGAATGGCTATTTGGTTGAAGATTGTGGGGGCAAAATATCCGAATATGCGATCGCAAACTGAAGTAGTTTGGAAACATTGGCAAGTCAAACGTCTCACCAAAAACGGGCAAATGTACGGAACTGCCGTTGTTGCAGGAAAAGAACAGTATAATCAAGAAGGGCGCTTAGGTTATGAAAACTATGCAGCTTATGGTCTAAAACTCTGGGGATTAGATGTTAAAAAAGCCTTAGATTATCAATCTCATACAGGCTTTGTGAATCTCTATGGAAAGGGAGTTCCCTACGATAAACGAGATGCAAAAAACTCAGGAGCAAATAATTATGTTCTTAGTGAGCCTTATATTTTAGATGGGATTGAAACCGGATTTCAAGCCTTACCTAAAACCTATGCGGACAAAGTTTTAGTTGCTCAAGAAACTCGTTATCAAAAAACAAAACTTTTAACTGCTGTCACAGAAGACAACTTAGATCGCGCTCCCTACTTTGTTTATAGCAGCCTATTTGTTAATGGACAACCTTGGGCAACCATTACAGACACAGGCAAAAAATACAACAATTTGCGTTTTCTGAGTGCTAAGGCCGCAGTAGGTTGGCACGTACTTTACAATACTGCTTATACAAACAAGTTGTTTGATTTTGTCCAGACAAACCTCAAATCAGATCAAGGTTGGTATAACGGTTTTTACGAGTCTTTGAAAGAGCCAAACAAGGCGCTAACCGCTAATAATAACGGTGTGATTTTGGAGAGTTTGCTATATAAAAAAGTTGGTAAACCTCTTACAGTTTGGTCTGGGATATAGCGGTTCTCGGTCGGATGAAATACAATCGAGGGTGGGGAAACCCCGCCCCTACGACACACCATTTTGAAAAATCTGATTTGCAGTGAGATTTAACTCAGGAAAAGTTTGAGAAATAATTCGTTCATCATCTCGAAATTTACTGATTTGATATTCTTCATCAACTAAATTACAAATAGAGATTGTTGCTTGTTTAGGATTACCAATAAAATTCCGTCCACCTAAAGCTGCATAATCAACAATCCAATATTCAGGGATTCCCATTTCTTCATAATCAGCATATTTTACATGATAATCATCACGCCAATTAGTTGATACAACTTCAATTACTAAAGGTATAGATGCACCATTACTGATGATAGATTGTTTTTTCCATAGTTTTTCGTTAGCTAAATTTTCCCGATTTAGCACTAATAAATCTGGAAAATAACCAGAATCTTTATCCTCTGGTCTAACTATAACTTGGTTAGGAATACCATAGGGTAATCCCAGACGTTTAATTTCAAAGGGAATTTCTACACCTAAAAACCCTTTAACTTCTTCGTGATCACCTATTGGTTGTGCCATTTCAATGATATTTCCATTATGTAGTTCGTAACGTACCCCGGAATTTTCAGGTAGCCCAGTGACAAATTCCTCAAAAGTAGTAACTTTAGGTAAAGTTTGGATCATGGCTGTTGAGTATTGCTGACAGTACAAATATTATAGCAATAACAAATAACAAGATCCCCGACTTCTTCAAGAAGTCGGGGATCTGGATATGATATGAAAATAATTAATGACTACTTCCCAAATCCCTTACCTCTAGTGGTAGAAGGGAGACAAATACAGTTTTCCAACTGCTGGAGTAAGGTTTCGGTATCGAGATTTTGACCAATTAACACTAACTGATTTTTCTTTTCACCTTTCCACTTATCATCATCAATAGTAAAACGTTTACCGCAAAGATGAAAAATATGCCGTTGAGGACTTTCATCAAACCACATAATCCCCTTAGCGCGAAAGACATTTGTGGGTAATTGATTATCTAGGAAATGTTGAAACTTTCTAATCGAAAAAGGTTTCTCACTTTGAAAAGAAAGAGAGATAAAACCATCATTTTCCAAGTGGTCAGAATGGTGATGATGTTCATGATCATGGTGATCATGTCCACAGGTAGAATGATCATGATCGTCATGATGTTCATGTCCAGAATCATCATGATCATGATGTTCTTCTGCGTGAGAATCAAAATATTTATCAGATTGAAATAAACCGACACTGAGAATTAAAGGGAGAGGAACTTGGGATTTTGTTGTCCGAATAATTCGGGAACCTTCCTTAATATTGTTGATTTTTTTCTCTAATTCCTGCAAAGTGGTTTCATCAACCAAATCAGTCTTATTGAGAATAATTACATCACCATAAGTAATTTGACTCAAAGCTGCTTCAGAATTGAATAAATCTAAGCTATAATTTGCCGCATCAACTACAGTAATAATAGAATCTAACCTGGTTAGATCTCGCAATTCCGAACCCAAAAATGTCATAGCCACAGGTAAAGGATCTGCTAAACCAGTGGTTTCTACAACTAGATAATCTAGCTTTTCTTCCCGTTCTAGAACTTTGTAAACAGCATCAACTAAGTCATTATTAATGGTGCAGCAAATACAGCCATTACTTAATTCCACCATGTTTTCATCAGTGGAAACAACCAATTCGTTATCAATGCCAATTTCGCCAAATTCATTCACTAAAACCGCAGTTTTTACACCTTGCTGATTTGTCAGAATATGGTTGAGTAAAGTCGTCTTACCACTACCTAAAAAACCTGTAATAATAGTTACTGGTAAACCTTGTTTGGCAACTTCCATTGTCTGAGATTCGGAACTAACAGTTGTTTGCATAGTCATAAAGTAGATTGTTGGTCTGTTTTAAATTTTATCTTGATTTTGGTCACTCGCCATGACAGTAACATATTTACATACCAGCTTGAAAAATTTGGTTAGCAGTTAAGGTCAATTCTGGAAAAGTTGGTGATATTATAGTTTCATTTTCTCGAAATTGTCTAACTTGATATTCCCCATTGATTAAATCATAAATAGAAATAGTTGGTTGTTTAGGATTTCCTATATAGGGAGTTCCACCCAAAGCTAAATAATCAACAATCCAATATTCACCGAATCCAATTTCTTCATAGTCTTTAACTTTTGTCAAATAATCAACACGCCAATTGCTACTAACAACTTCAATCACTAAAGGAATTGATGCTGCTTGAGTAACTGTAGCTTGTTTTTTCCATAATGGCTCATTGATTAAATTAGAACGATTTAGTATCAAGACATCTGGTGAGTAAGCTGATTCATTTTCAGATTGTTTTACTAAAACCGTTTTAGGAATACGGTAGGGTAAATTTAAGCGCAGATATTCCGCCGTAGCTATCTCAGCCAAAAAACTACTAATATCTTCATGATCTCCTAAAGGTTGATTCATTTCAATAATTACTCCATTATGTAATTCATAATACTTTCCCTCTGGTTTCCATTGCACAAATTCTTCAAAAGTTACTGATTTAGTTTTCGGTAATGTTTGAATCATACTTTACCTCTATCTGTTAGTGTTAATAACAATAATTATAGCCAATTATTAGCCAATAAAATTTTCATTTACGCCATTGTCATCAACTTGCGTTATCATTGTTTATCGTCAGATTCCCGCATTACTCTGTTATGACCCTATCTATTTACAATACTCTCAGCCGTCGTCAAGAAGAATTTACCACCGTTGAACCTGGAAAGGTTAAAATGTATTACTGCGGCGTGACAGTTTATGATTACTGCCATTTGGGTCATGCTAGAGCGTGCATTGTCTGGGATGTGGTGCGCCGTTATTTGCAATTTATTGGCTATGATGTGCGTTATATCCAAAATTTTACCGATATTGATGATAAAATTCTCAAACGGGCTAGAGAAGAAAATTCCTCAATGGAAGAAGTCGCAGAACGCTACATTCAAGCATATTTCGAGGATATGTCGCGGTTGGGAATTAAAGAAGCTGATGAATATCCCCGCGCAACACATACTATGAATGGTATTCAAAGATTAATTCACGATTTAGAACATCAAGGTTTTGCATATCCATCTCATGGTGATGTGTATTATGCAGTCCAGAATTTTGCAGGATATGGCAAACTTTCAGGACGTAAATTAGAGGATATGCAAGCCGGCGCAAGTGAACGGGTAAATATTGAAGATGCAGAATATCAAAAGAAGCGATATCCCTTTGATTTTGCCCTGTGGAAAGCTGCAAAACCCGATGAACCTGCGTGGGAGTCTCCTTGGGGAAAAGGTCGCCCCGGATGGCATATTGAATGCTCGGCGATGGTGCGCGATCGCTTGGGTGATACTATAGATATTCATGCTGGTGGTGCTGACTTAATTTTCCCCCACCACGAAAACGAAATTGCCCAATCGGAAGCTGTTACAGGAAAACCTTTAGCAAATTATTGGTTACACAATGGCATGGTAAAAGTTGATGGGGAAAAAATGTCCAAATCCTTGGGTAATTTTATCACCATTCGCCAATTATTAGATCAGGGTGTAGATCCAATGGCGGTAAGATTATTTGTGATGATCGCACAATATCGTAAACCCATAGATTTTACCGATGATGCTATATTAGCAGCAACAAATGGCTGGCATACTATCAAAGAAGGATTACTTTTTGGCTATCAACATGGTAAAAAATTGGGAACTGGGGACTGGGGACTGAGGACTGGGAATAATCTAATTTCTAATACCTACATCGAGAGATTTAAAGAAGCCGTTAATGATGATTTTAATTTTCCTGGTGGGTTAGTAATAATTTTTGAATTAGCCAAAGAACTAAATCGGGAAAGAAACATCATTGTTCATCAAGGAAAAACAGAAACCCCAGCAAATGAGTTACTTGAAAAATGGCAAACCCTCATTACATTAGCAGATATTTTAGGTTTAACAGCCCAACTAGAAACAGAAACTCCTAAACAGGATGGTATAAGTAATGCAGAAATTGAGGAGTTAATTCAAAAAAGATGGGAAGCAAGAAAAACAAAAAACTTTGCAGAAAGTGATCGCATTCGTGATGAACTTTTAGCAAAGGGAGTGGTCTTAACTGACACAAAAGATGGAACATTTTGGCACCCTGAGATTATACCTTTAACAAAATGACCGAGAAATTTTAGATTTTGGATTTTAGATTTTGGACCCTAGAATTTTCGGTACAAGCCCCGCCTCTTCAGGGCGGAATTAATCCAAAATACTCGTTGCGCTGCGTACGCTTCGCTAACGCAAATCCAAAATTGGCTGACCATTAGGTTTAATTTAGTTAATACGAAATAAGGTACACTCTGGCATAGATAATAAATTTAAAATCCCTCTCTGTGCCTCTGCGTGCAAAAAAAATAATTCTCAATTTTTACTTAACACCATGTGGAAAGAATTAACAACCGCAATTTCTCATTTAAACATCCCTGCTGATTGGGTAGGAATTAGAGCCGTTAAAACAACTTCTACCCATCATTCCGTGCGTGATGGTTTACCCCAAAGCAATGGTAAATCATTGGATATGGGAGCAATGATAGAAGTTATAGTTGATGGTTGTTTAGGCTATGCTGCCACCAACTCCTTACATATTTCTAGCTTACAAAATGCTGCGGAAATCGCCTACAAACAAGCATTAGCCGCTAGTAAATGGTGGATATATCCCCTTAGTAAAAATACCCGTCCCAAAGTAGTTGGTGAATATAACTCGCCATTTTTAGAACCATTTAACGCTTTTAGTCCTGGAGAAATCAACAATCTATTAATTCGGATTTGTCAGCAACTCAAAATTAACGATAAAATCATTCAAACTACAGCCACCGTCGGTACAGATCAAAAAGAAACTTGGTTTGTGAGTAGTAACGGTTCAGAAGTATATCAAAATATTCTATCTCTTAGTCATCATTTTGGAGCGATCGCTCAAGACGGCGCAATCGTCCAACCACGAACCAACAACGGCGCTCATGCCAACTCTTATCAAGGAGGTTGGGAACTGTTCAAACACGATAATTTATGGCATCAAGTTCAAAAAGTTGGTGAACAGGCATTAGAATTATTAACAGCGGAAGAATGTCCAACTACTCGGACTAATTTAGTTTTAGCACCAGATCAAATGATGCTACAAATTCATGAAAGTATCGGACATCCTTTAGAAATTGACCGCATTTTAGGAGATGAACGCAACTATGCCGGCGGTAGCTTTGTTACTAAAGATGATTTTGGTAAATTAGAATATGGTTCACCCCTGATGAATATCACCTTTGATCCTACAGTACCAGGTGAATTTGCCAGTTATAGTTTTGATGATACTGGTGCAGTAGCTACCAAAGAATATGTGATTAAAGAAGGCATTTTACAGCGTGGTTTAGGCAGCTTAGAAAGTCAAGCTAGAGCAGATTTACCCGGTGTTGCTTGTGCGCGAGCTTGTTCCTGGAATCGTCCCCCCATAGACAGAATGGCTAACTTAAATTTAGAACCAGGAAATGCCAGCTTTGAAGAAATTATCTCAGGAATAGAACATGGCATTTACATGGAATCTAACCGTTCTTGGTCAATAGATGATCAACGTTATAAATTTCAATTTGGTTGTGAATATGCCAAGCTAATTGAAAACGGTAAACTTACTAAAACCCTTCGTAATCCTAACTATCGTGCTACCACACCAGAATTCTGGCATAGTTTAATTAAAGTTGGTAATGATTCTAATTGGCAAATATACGGTACACCTTTCTGTGGTAAAGGAGAACCAAATCAAGCCATTTCTGTAGGACACGGTTCACCGATTTGTGAATTTGCAAATGTTGAGGTTTTTGGTGGTGGTTGATAACATTTTTCCTGCTTTCTTCCTTCTTTCTAACTCCTGACTCCTGACTCCTCCTATAAATGCTAGAATGAACAAGTAACTACTTGATGCCATATCAATATGATCATTGCTCAAGAATTAGAATTGCAAGAAGACATCTGGGCAGATGTCATCTTTCCTCCTAGTGATTTATATAGTGACGAACCTCCTGTGGAATCAGAACTGCATCTAGAGCAGATTATGCTCTTAATTAAATGTCTCAAATGGTTGTGGAAAGATAGATATGATTTCTATGCTGCGGGAAATCTTAGTATTTACTATAGTCCTAACCAGAAAAAATCAGAATATTTCCGGGGTCCTGATTTTTTCGTCGTCTTGGAAACTGAACGCAAAACCCGTAAAAGTTGGGTAGTGTGGGAAGAAGATGGTAAATATCCTAATTTCATTTTAGAAATTCTCTCACCCAGTACAGCTAAGACTGATAGAGAATTTAAAAAAGAACTTTATCAAAATACTTTCCGCACACCGGATTACTTTTGGTTTGATCCTTATACATTAGAATTTGCAGGTTTTTATTTGACAAATGGAAAATATCAACCTTTAGAACCCAATGAAAAAGGACATTTATGGAGTGAACAGTTAGGTTTATATTTAGGAATTAATCAAGGATTGTTAAGGTATTTTACCCCAGCAGGAGAGTTAGTACCGACACCAGAAGAAACCGCAGAAGATGAAACTAAAAAAACAGCAATACAAGTGCAAAAAGCAGAAATAGAATTCCAAAGAGCAGAACAGGAAACCCAACGAGCCGAACGGTTAGCAGCAAAATTGCGAGAATTAAATATTGATCCAGATACAATTTAAAAAATGAAAATAGTAAAATTATCAACTTTAGAAAAAACTTTCAATCAACTTGTGGAAACTCTGCTGATTAAAAAGGCGGAAAATGAACATTTCACAGTCAGACTTAGTAGCGAAAGTAGTCAATTTACTCGCTTTAATTGTGCCAGAGTTAGACAAACTGGCTGTGTTGATGATGGTGGGATTCAACTTACATTAATGGCTAATCAACGCAGTAGTTCTCGTCAGTTTCCTTTTACCGGAAATTGGGATATAGATTGGGAATTAGCTTATACAGCTTTACAAGAATTGCGTGATGAATTACCATTATTACCAATTGATCCTTATTTAATTTTACCATCAGAAAATAATACCAGTAGAGAAGTTAATACTGGGAAGTTACTAAGTCCAGAAATATTAGTTCCGAGTATTCTCGAACCTGTAAATAATTTAGATTTTACTGGTATGTATGCTGGGGGAATTGTCATCAAAGGTTATGGTGATTCTAGTGGACAAAAACACTGGTTTACCACTGATTCATTTAATTTAGATTATTCCTTATTTATGGCATCAGGACAAGCTGTGAAAGGAAGTTTTGCTGGGAGTGAATGGAATGAAAATGCTTATCTAGCTAAAATAAATGATGGAAAACAGCAACTAGAAATGTTGTCTCGTCCAGTCAAAGAATTACCAAAAGGACAATATAAAACTTATTTTGCTCCGGCTGCGGTAGCTGATTTATTGGCTATGCTTTCCTGGGGTGCTATCAGTGAGGCAGATATTCAACAAGGTAATAGTGCTTTAGTGGCTTTATCACTTCAAGAAAAACAACTTTCCTCAAAATTCACTTTAAAGGAAAATTTTCAAAGTGGTTTAGTTCCCAGATTTAATAATTTAGGAGAAATGGCTGCACCAGAATTAAGTTTAATTGAAAAAGGCATTTTAATTAATAGCTTAGTTAATTCTCGCACAGCTAAAGAATATCATAAACCCGCTAATGGTGCGAATAGTTCAGAAACCTTACGTTCTCCCGAAATTAGCCCTGGTAACTTGGCATTTGCAGAAATTTTACCCAGTTTAGATACAGGATTATATGTTTCTAATTTACATTATTTGAACTGGAGCGATCGCCCATCTGGCAGAATTACAGGAATGACTCGTTATGCTTGCTTTTGGGTAGAAAACGGCGAAATTGTCGCACCTATTGAAAATCTGCGTTTTGATGAAAGTCTTTATCGCTTTTGGGGAGCAGAAAATCTCATAGATTTAACCAACTTTCAAGAATTTATTCCCGAAGTGGGAACTTACGAAAGCCGACAATTAGGAGGTAGTTTAGTTCCTGGTATGTTAGTGAAGGATTTTACCTATACATTATAAACCTTCAACATTCTACTGCAAAGCGGTTCGTAGGAATCGCACACCATCTAATTCTGAGAATGTGATACTGTAGTAATAACTGTATAAAATTATTGGCTGCACAAGTTTAAATCAAAGTTTAATGCACGTTATCAGCCGGAAAAAGCTCAGAGAATATTGTCAAGAACACGCAGACTGTTGTGAAGCTCTTGATGACTGGTATTTTACTGTTAGTAAAGCTAATTGGGGTAATTTAGTAGAGATACAGTCTGTTTATACCAAGGCTGAATCTGTTGGTAATTTGACAGTTTTCAATATTAAAGGCAATAAATACCGTTTAATTGCTAGTATTAATTATGAGAACCAGGTCATCTATATTAAATATGTCTTAACTCATGCAGAATATGACAAAGACTACTGGAAAAATGACCCTTACTTTTGATTCAGAAGTTTACAGCAAATTACTTTCTCAGTCTCAACCGCGAGTTATTAAAACTGAGGAGGAAAATGATCGGCTTTTGGCAGTTGTGGAAGATTTGCTTTCTCGTTCTGATCTGACAGCAGAAGAAAATGCTTTGTTGGAGTTATTGGTAAGGCTAATTGAAGATTTTGAAAATCAGCATTATCAGTTAAATGTTTCTACTCCTCGTTCCAGAATTTTACATTTATTGGAAGCGCGGGATTTAGAAATAGGTGATTTAGTTCCTGTTTTGGGTTCGAGTGAGTTAGTTTCTCAGGTGATTAATGGTGAGGTAGGGGTGACGCGAGAACAAGCTGAGATATTAGGGAAGTTTTTTCATGTTGATGGAAGTTTGTTTGTTGGCTGAGTAGGGAAGTTGCTTTTTAGTTATTTCTTATTTTCTTGTTTATGTTGAGGGTGGGTAAGGAACGAACCACGAAGATGCGAAGGACACGAAGGAAGAGAAGAAGAAGGAGGAAAGGATAATAGAGCGAGCGGTATTCAGTCGGATGAGGTACACTTGGATGGGCTATAATCTCTGCTAAAAAAGGATTTTCCTGTATCTCACTCAAGCTCACACCGCTATAAGGAGTTAAAGAGACACTACTCTAATACTAAAGCAGCTAACTGTTTTTTATACAAATTTTGGAGATGTCTATTGTGTTCATCTGTGATTGAACTGTTTCAAGTTCTTCTTTAAAAAACTGAAAGGCTATACAAGGATAGCACATAATATATTATTCTTTCATCCTGTAAATCCTTAAATCCTGGAAATCCTGATTCAGACTAGCCATTAATGCTAATGTAAATTAGATGGGTACAAGCTATAATCAAGCTATGTTTTGGTAATTTGTTACATAAAAAACCAGTAATTTATTTGACGATCCACATTGTGTATAGTTTAAAAATAAAAATGTTTATATGAAACTACACTCCTTAGAAATAAAAAACTTTCGTGCCATTAAAGATATCTCTTTAGATTTTACCGATTTACTTAGTCGTCCTCGACCTATGAATTTAATTGTCGGTCCTAATGGTTCTGGCAAAACTTCCATTTTAGATGCCATTCATGTTGTAATTAAAGTATTTGAAAATCCAACTAAACCATTACTAAGAGACGGATTGGAATATAATGTACAACAATTGGTTAGAGGTAGAGGTAATATTGCTCAAATAACATTTGAATATTCCATTGAAAGAAATGAAGCAGAAGCAATTAATAGAGTTTTTTCGTCTCTTAACCTAAATCAAAATTTTGATTTTTCCAAAGAAGATATTCCTCCTCTAAATAGTCCGGCAAAAGTGATTTGGAGTTTTCCAAATTTTGCCCAATCTAAAACCCAATATGACTTTAGGTATGAGCCGAAGAATGCTGTACAAGTTCTAGGTGCAAGAGGGCGTGCATCTAAAACAGTATCATCTAATCTTCAGAATGATGAAATTTTTGATAAAATTGGTAGTGTTTGCTACTTAGATCAAAGACGTACTGTACGACTACTAAAAAACTTTAAGAATGCAGATAAAAAGAATACACATAGTGATATTTTATCATGGTTAAATGAATATTATCGTAAAGATTTAACATGGAATGAAGAAAAATATGGAGAATCCTATTGGAAGAGAGTTCAAAGATTATTTAATAAAATTTGTTATCCTTCAGAATTAATAGGTTTAGAGTCTGGTCCCTCTTCCGATACACTAATCTTAAAAAAAAAGGGGATGGAATATAATTTACTACAAATGAGTTCAGGTGAACATCAAATTTTAAGAATCCTGGTTGGTTTAGCAGCAGATATCGCTAAAAATTCTATTGTTCTTATTGATGAAGTTGAACTACATTTACATCCTGCTTGGCAAAAAAGATTAATCCAAGTTTTGCGGGGAGATGACTCAGATAATCAATATATTTTCACCACCCATTCTCCAACTGTGGCAGAAATGTTTTATGATTCAGAAATCATTAAATTGGGTGATCTGGGAGAAAAATAATGAAAATATTGGATGATACTTTATACATATTAATTGAAGGTGAACCGACAAGCCCCGAAGTTCCATTTATTAATAACGTGATTGGCAACCTAATAAATCAAGGGTTATTATCAACAATCAAATATAAAGTACAGGAAATAGGTGGTAGTGGGAACTTTAATTCTATAGGTAAATTAATCTACCCCAATAGTAAATTACATCAAAATATACCGATAATTGGGATTTCTGATAGAGATTTTTGCACACAAGAAAGAATTGATGAAATGGTTTTAAGACCAGATAGTTATTTTCTACAAAAGAACTCTAAATCTGTAAAAATAATTTATTGGTCAAGACAAGAATGGGAAAATTTTTTACTTGAAGAGACAGAAACTATAGCTAATTTGTTAAATCTAATACCTACAAAAGAATCACAGTCTAAGACATATAGAAGCAACACTACAAATACTGTAACCAAAGCAGAACTAGATCAATGGCTAATACAATATTTTCAGAATGCAATTATGGAAGAGTTATTAGAATGTTTAAGGTTTAGATTTAGACAAAGAGCTAATCTCAGGTTAAGTTTAGATAAACTAAAGCCCTTATCTTTACTAAATATGGAAAGTTGGTTTAAAAATCAGATAGTTAGTAAAGCTAGAGAATCTAGAAGAAATATATTTAGTTTAAAATCGCTGTTTCAAGATATGGTGCGAGAAAATTTCTGGCAATCTTGTATTAATGATCCTAGTCAATTGGATTTTCAACAAGCAAAAATATTTTTTAGAGGCAAGGAAGCACTAGATCATTTACTGACAACCGACGCTAAAGAATATCTATCCATCCAAAATTTAGGTAAAGAAATTTTTAAAGAAGCAATTTTAAAAGAATTAGATCAAAATACAAATTCTCTGATTGTTCAAGAACTTGGTGAAATGCTAAAACCTTATTTTAAACAAGCTGCCAATTTAACAGGAATAGAATAAATTTTATATCCTATCCCTCTTTAAAATCCTGGAGATTTTTAAATGGTTTCTACAGAACTACTCAACAGCCTACACACTCTCAGTCGTGCAGATAAACTGTACATCATGCAGGTTTTGATATCTGAACTAGCGCAAGAAGAAACTAACTTAATTAAACCTGATCAATCTTATCCAGTTTGGTCGCCTTATGATGCTTTCGACGCTGCCAATACTATGTTAGAAGTATTAGAAAGGGAAAAAGTCCCTATCAACTAGAACCCGTGTATGTAATCATTGTGGGTTCATGGAAGATAGAGACTTAAAAATGAGATTGTCAAAGACTATTCAAAAATTCAACCTAACAATTCAATGTTAGAAAAGATGAAATCTTGAATAGAAATACGTTCTGCTATTTCCGTGCGAATTTCCCGACGGTTGAGAATATAATAATTGCCTACCTTTTCATATTCATCAGTAAAATCGCTTTTACCGCCCTTTTGAGCGCCGGTTTCAGGGTCGTTGTATACAGAATTGTATGTGTGAGAAAGATATCCTTCCCCTGTATCGTGACTGCTAAAAGTGTCAATAGTCACAAAAGTACCGTGAATTAAACGGTGAACGTGGCAAACTTCATTGTTACGCACTTTGTAGTTATCTCCTTCCGACTTTCCACCCAGAAAAATTTCTACTGCGCCGGTTGCGTCAGTGTTACCAGCCCTAAAAGTATTTGCACCGTGAGTTTGTTCAAACGACCGACGGACGCGGTGAACAGCAATTTCCCAAGCTTGTCCGTGAATGGCTTTTTTAGCGGCTTCGTCTGCCACATTGAGAACCTCAGCTTTCATATTGGCATCAATCACCACTTGACCTTTGATCACTTGGTCATCATACTTATAAGTAATATCTGCGGTATATCCAGGGAAATTTGCGTCCCAAGTATAACGGTTTTGATATGCAGCCTGGAAAAGTTCTTGGGCTGAGATTTGAGTAACTGTCATTGTGCTTGTCCTCTGGTTACAAGTTAAAATAGCTTTTTATCTTTGCTGGTATTAGCATAGAGGTAATTATCGAGGTTCGCATAGACCCCAAATGGGTACACTTATGGCTAAAACTCTCCACGCCATTTTCCAAGCGATCGCTAACGTCCAAAATGAGCAAGAATTAAAACTAGCTCTCATGGATACCATTGGCGACCATTTTGCAGTACAACATTGGGGTATTGATCTCCTAGATGACCAATTAAATACTCAAATTGAAATTCCCGAAATTCCCGCAGTTTGCTTAGAAGCTAATCCCGTCGGACGCTATGTTTTGGAACGTCATGCTCCCACCCATGAGCAATTAATTTTATCCCCAGAAGACTGGAAAAACTATTGTTCTCGTCATGAACACGTTATGACTGGCCCGATAGTTTGTAATGGTCAATTAGTGGGGACTTTAAACTTTGCTCGTGACCCCGGAAGTCAGCCTTTTGATAGTAATGATTTAGCTGATTTAAGTGCAGTCTGTCTGCATTTGTCGGCAAAAATGGCCACACTCCAAGCAACACCAAAAACCTTTGCATCTGCTGATAGTTGTCCCCTCACAGCGCGGGAATTAGAAATTGCCAAATTAGTAGCTCAAGGTTTAACTAATGGGGAAATTGCGGTTAAATTATGGATTACTCAAAATTCTGTCAAGCAAGCCTTGAAAAGGATGTTCCGTAAATTAGAGGTTTCTACTCGTGCGGAAATGGTAGCGAAACTCCAAGAGCGATTAGTTTCCTGAAAAGTCGTAAAAATAAACTTTTAAAAAGTTCTCCAGAGATTCTGTAAATTATACCAGAATCTCTAGAAAGTTTATTAATTATAACTTGCTGAAAAACTTCAACTCATTTTAAAATATATTACTCTTTTGATACAGCTAAGATAAAAATCTTCTGTTAACTTATATAGCAGGATGTACTTGCATGACAATGTTTGGTTAAGAGTCGCTCAACCCAACCTACATTTTCTTATTTCCTGTTCCCTATTATAAAAAATATTATGCATAGATTATTATCTGGAGCTTTAAGCACAGAAAAATTGACAGTGAAAATCCCCAACTTACCTCTATCATTAGCAGGATTAAAGCTGGTACAAATGTCAGATTTTCACTATGATAATGGTCTATTATCAGAAAAAATGTTAACAGAAGCAATTGCTATTAGTAATGCAGCCAAACCAGATTTAGTTATTTTAACTGGTGACTACGTTAACTCAATAGCAAAACCAATTCATCAACTAGCATCACGACTAAAAAAACTAGAAAGTCGCTATGGGACTTATGCTGTACTTGGGAATCATGATATTTGTTATCCCAATTCAAAATCAGAAATTATAGAAGCTTTAACAAAAGTAGATATTAATGTGCTGTGGAATCAAATTGCTTATCCAGTAGGAAAAGAATTACCGCTAGTGGGATTAGCAGATGTTTATTCACGAGAATTTAATCCCGAACCAATTATGAATCAACTCAATTCTACCACACCTCGGATTATCCTATCCCATAACCCAGATACAGCCGAAATTTTGCAAAAATGGCGAGTAGATTTACAATTATCAGGTCATAGTCACGGGGGACAAATCGTAATTCCTGGTTTGGGACCAGCAGTAATTCACTATATAAAAACAGTCAAAAAAATACCTAAAAAAATACTCCGTAGATTACCATTTTTACGGAAAACCCATTCTGTATTACGCCACTGGGAATGGTCAGAAGGTTTACATCAAGTAGGAAATAATCAATTATATGTAAATCGGGGCTTAGGAACTTATTACCCAGGACGGTTATTTTGTCCCCCAGAAGTTACAATCATTACCTTACAACTTGCTTAACCCCTTCTTCCCTCTGCGTCTCTGTGTGCAAAAAACAAAATTTGAAAAATAGCCATAAAAATAGTAAAATAGAAAATTAGCATCAATGTGTAATTTCTTATGTCTGCTACGCCGCTTGTATCTCAGCTAGATTCACCTAACTCCGCAAAATCTGAACTTCTCCCTCCCCTGCTAGGTGCTTCCGTGACGGAGTTAACTACTTGGGTACAGCAGCAGGGACAACCCGGATATAGGGGTAAGCAATTGCATGATTGGATCTATAATAAAGGTGTGCGATCGCTCGCTGATATTTCTGTATTTCCCAAAAATTGGCGCTCAGAAGTTGCAGATATTCCTATTGGCCGCTCATCTATACATTACCGTTCTGTTGCCCCCGATGATACCGTCAAATATCTTCTCAAATTAGCCGACGGGGAAATTGTCGAAACTGTGGGTATTCCCAGCGATAAGCGGTTAACTGTCTGTGTTTCTACTCAAATCGGTTGTCCCATGGCCTGTGATTTCTGTGCTACTGGTAAAGGTGCTTACAAGCGTAATCTTACCCGGTCAGAAATTGTTGATCAAGTCCTAACTGTGCAAGAAGATTTTCAAGAACGGGTGAGTAATGTAGTATTCATGGGCATGGGTGAACCACTGTTGAATACGGAAAATGTGATTTTAGCGATTAAATCCATTAATCAAGATATAGGAATTGGTGCGCGATCGCTTACATTATCTACTGTAGGCATCCGCGATCGAATTTTGCAAGTTGCAGAACACCAACTGCAAATTACCCTAGCTGTGAGTCTCCACGCACCCAACCAAGCATTGCGAGAACAACTCATTCCCAGCGCCAAACCCTACCCCATAGAAGACTTACTGGAAGAATGTAGAGAATACGTAGAGATTACTGGACGCAGAGTTACCTTTGAATACATTCTTCTGGCTGGAGTCAACGATTTACCCGAACACGCTTTAGAACTATCAAAACGTTTGCGCGGATTTCAAAGTCACGTTAACTTAATTCCCTACAATCCCATTGAGGAAGTAGATTACAAAAGACCAACCCGCGACAGAATAGAAGCCTTTGTTAACGTTCTTCAACAACAAAACACAGCAGTTAGTGTCCGTTATTCTCGTGGTTTAGAAGCTGACGCTGCTTGTGGACAATTAAGAACCACTAAAAGGTAATTAGTGAAAAGTAATTGGTAATTGGTAATTTTCTTACTTTCTAACGACCAATGACTAATGACTACTATCTTTTAGCATAAATACCTGGTGCGTAAGCCTCAATGACTTTACCAGTGCGAGTGCAAGTAATCATCAAATAATCGCAGCTAGGGCATTGTGTCCGTGTAACTTGACTATCAGTAATATAGTGACGTTCAGCCGCACTACCGCAATTTGGGCAGTGAATCTTTTGTGATACTTGCATTTTAAAATCCCTGAAGTTAATAATTTTTTAGAAAACCTGAAAAAAACCGTTTAATTATTGTGAATGTCAAAAAGTTGATATCCTTTGATATTATCTTAAACCTGATAATTATTATCATCATGCCTGGGATATATAAATTTACTTTAGATATAACTTTTCTGGGATTAGCAGTGATCCCTATGGTGTAATCCTTGAGATACTCTTGTTTATTCTTGTGGAAAAATAAGCTATTTCTCTATTCAAGCGTTACCAAATAGAAAAAACTGTAATCAAAGTCACAAAATCAATAGTTTTATATTTAATTAATATTTGGACGGACAACATACCTATCCCAGCAGTCATACAATACAATTATTGTGAGGTAAGTTTCTAGCCCGTCTATTTAATATTTATACTAGACACTAGGAAAATATACAGCACTTTCCGGTGTTATGAGGTAGATATAAGTAAGTGAACCAAAAAAATCAAACTTTATGTAACGGTATGTAAAGTTGTCTTAATGCGAGATTCTGGTTGAGTTTCAGCCATTTTACAAAACGCAATACCCCTTGTTTTTATTTTGTTTACCTACTTATAGCGCCCGCACTAAAAGAGTTTCATAATTCAAGTTTGTATCTCATTAGAGCAAAATCTGCTGGATTAGTCTGTTTTAACGGACTTGAGCTATGAGACAGGGAATTTATTCCCTGACGGTTGTGGAAGGCAACAGATAAGCCGTTTTGAGTACAATTGTATTTACCTACTTAGCCATGAATAAAAAAGTAAGTAGTCATACCAAAAGCTACCACAATCACGAATTTCCGCACCAAGCTGGGTTCTAGTCTTCGGGCAAAATGAGCGCATAAATAACCACCCAGAGAACCACCAACCGCCATGATAATAACTTGATGCCAAGCGATCAAATTAGCGAACATGAAAGGAATAATTGCCACACCATTAATACAACTACCTAACAAGGTTTTAAAAGCATTAATAGAGTGAATATTTTTAATACCTAAAAAAGTTAAAGTTGCTAACATTAAAATGCCTACACCCGCACCAAAAAACCCACCATATATAGAGATTAGCAATTGAGAAATAAGGAGCATAAATAAAGGTGGAGGTGCAGAAGTATCATTTTTATTCTGAAGTTGCAGCCAGTTTTTCAGAGATTCACTAAATGTAAATATCAAGGTTGCAGATAGTAACAAATAGGGCAACATTTTTTTAAATACATCCGGTGATGTATATAATAAAGCTACAGAACCGATGATACCACCAACTAAACTTGTGCCAGCTAGTAATAATAATTGCCGTTTTTCGATATTTAAATCTTGACGATACGCCCTCGCACTAGCTATAGATGCTATCCACAAAGCAGTATTATTTGTAGCATTAGCACTAATTGGTGCTATACCCGTAAATATCAAAGTAGGAAATGTAATAAAACTGCCACCACCCGCTACAGCATTGAGTCCACCGGCAATAAATGCGGTGCTGAACAGAAGTGAGCTATGGATTAAAGTTAAATCTTGCGGCATTTTCTGTAATTAATAAACTCAGTTATACTGTTGTACAATAAAATACTGTAAGTTTATCAAATTAT
The DNA here is from genome assembly GCA_031376645.1 of Dolichospermum sp. OTE_75_concoct_329_sub. GTDB lineage: Bacteria > Cyanobacteriota > Cyanobacteriia > Cyanobacteriales > Nostocaceae > Dolichospermum. Next base: position 26,387 of record JANMEE010000033.1, read on the forward strand.
AGTTGATTTAACTTTATCTTCTGGGCGCTGTTAAACCGGGGTAAATTCTCGAAGGTAGTCCAGGAGTTGTTATCAACCCAGGAGAACTAACTCTCCCGGAGTTGGGATTATTAGTTAATGATTGAATAACTTGGGGATTCAAGCCTAATTGAGGTAAGTTAAACTGCTCTGTGGCTGTTCTCCCTAGATTTGATAATACACCCAGGTTTGTTAAATTTGGACCAAAATTAAATGCTCCAGGTTGAGTTAGATTTGTGAGTAAATTAGTATCGATTTTGCCACCAGTAATGGCGATATTTCCGGCTTGGGTAAAGTTATTAATCTTCTGAAGAGAAGAGACAACACCATTGATAGTTATAGGCGTATTATTAAAAAGTAGAGAATTACCATCAGCAGTTTGTGATCTCCCAGTTATTAAACCAGATAAAGTCCCAATTGTCGGTTGACCATTTTGGAGAATACCTGCTAAATTACTAACTTCTTTTAATTGTCCTGTACCTTGAAAATTAGATATTCTACCAATGTCAGTTTCTAAGTTAAATGAGTTAACATCTAAGCCTGTTAATCTATTAGCAATAGGGACTATGGGATTGTCATAGTTATAATTCAGATTTCCAGCCAGATTACCACCTTGAATCATAATTTGCGCTTGAACAGGTAAACTAGCAGCTAAAAAACAACTGCCAAATATTCCCATTCCTAAAATATTACTAATAGATTTAGTCCACATTTTTCTCAACTCCTATTATGCAAAACCTTAGATTTTAACCGTTTAATTTTCAACCTATATGTAGGGTGGGCATTGCCCACCAAAACCAGTCTAATGTGGGCATTTCCTACTAAAACCAGTCTAATGTGGGCATTGCCCACCCTACGTTACTTAATATTTTCTAGAAATTATTTAGGATTAGTGTATTTCTAGAAACTAAAAGTTGTTCTTAAAACACCAATGGTAATCATGTCATATACGTAGGGTGGGCATTGCCCACCAAAACCAGTCTAATGTGGGCATTTCCTACTAAAAACAGTCTAATGTGGGCATTTCCTACTAAAACCAGTCTAATGTGGGCAATGCCCACCCTACGTTACTTAATATTTTCTAACAATTATTTAGGATTAGTGTATTTCTAGAAACTAAAAGTTGTTCTTAAAACACCAATGGTAATCATGTCACTATTCGGGCTATGTCTTGGCTCAAATATCAAGATTACACCAGGAGTAATATTAATATTATTTGACATTCGATAACGATAAAAAGCTTCTACATGAGTAGTAGTTCCTGGTTGTCCTCCAGCATTACCAAGAGAATCTTTGAGAATACCTGGAAGATTATTCCCTGTTGGTAAATCACTACTAGCAATTTTCGGAGGTTGTCCTACATAAATCCCCCCCAAATTTCCTTTTTCCAATAAATCAGGAAAGTTAAGAAAAGCCATCCAATTGTTAGTTTTTACACTTCCTGATTGTCCCGGTATGTGAGAAGTAGTAAAACCACCCCAGCCACCAATTGTCAACTTTGGATTAACCTGCCAAGATGCAGTAGCACCAAAAGCATCAGTTGTCAGGGGACTAGTAGAAATAGGTGTATAAGCCAATAAATCATCACCAACTCCAGTTCCTAAAAATCCTGTAGTCGAGTAGGAATTAATATAATTTAGTGCTAAATCAATGTTATTAGTAGGGGCAAGATTTAATTGCACTCCGGTGGCATTTCCGCCATTAAATAAACCTGCATTTTGGCTACTATCGGCGGGTTTACTGGCTGTATAAACTGCTTGTAAACTAATTCGTTTATTCATTTGCCAATCAAATCCTAAACCACCCGTACCATTACCAATTGCTAAAATTGGGTTACGTTGAGCAAAGGCAGAAATGGGACCTTTACCCGCACTTTCTATCCGGTTTGCTCCCCGAAAAGTGTTGATAGGATTAACCCCTGCTGGACCAACTATTACTGCTACTTTATCACCTACTAAAAACCGATAATTGAGGTCAGTTAAAACTAAGCTATTATCTGTATTACCTTCATAAGCTAATCGGGTATCGTTGGTGATTCGGGGGGCATTGAAACTAGCTGTACCCCCATTACCAGCTTGTAATCCTGTTAGTAAAAAGCTGCGGTTTTTAAATTGGGTAAGTAGTGTTAGTTGCAGATTACTAATAACGTTGATTTTTGTCCCGTTGTCTCTTGTTTCTTTAATACCATCTTTGGGTGATAAATCTGCACTATTTTCACTCCGTCCCTGAATACCAAAAATTGCTTGTCCAAATAGTTTTGTAGTTGTCGAAAATTGATTTGCTTCTAGTGCTGTGGTTTTTGCCTCTAAAGTATCTACTTTTCCCCGGAGTGTGGCTAATTCAGCAGCAAATTCTTCTCCTAATTTTTGTAATTTACTAAAATCTTCTTTAGTGACTGCGTTACTGGTGCTTGTAGCTATCAATTCATTAACTCTATCTAAACAAGCATTTAACCCAGCAGCGAATTCATAGCGAGTTAAAGCCCGATTTCCTCGGAAAGTTCCATTGGGATATCCAGCAATACAAGCATATCGTTCTACTAGAGATTGTAAAGCCTGAAATGCCCAATCTGTGGGTTCTACATCTCTTAATTGAGAAACTGATGTAACTTGTTCTATCTCTAATGAATCAACATTTTCGGCATTAGCTATAGCATCACTAAATAAGACATAAGTTAAATTAACTACAGATACCAGTAATATTCTTGTGATTAACTTTATCATCTTTGCTTGCACACCACACATTAATGAGTGATGATATATTGATATTTTTATTTTCGCAATGCTTATGCAATATCAGAGACAAAATAGATAATTTTGGTTGTTTTTGCCTTGAACTAACCAGAAAGAATTAAGCTATGATGAAGTTAATTTATATTATTTTTGTATACTTTTTGCGGGCATATTGCCCACATTACATATTTTTACTGATGAGATTCTAACCAGTTCAACAAATCCTCAATAGCTGTAAAATCTAGCAACGCTTCACCGAGGGATTCTAACTGATTTAAAGAAAGAGTTTGAATTTGTTTTTTAATTTCTTCTGGTAAACTTCCCACCCGTTTTTGTAGTTGTCGGATCACAATATTTTGTTCACCTTCGGCTATTCCGCGCTCGTAGCCAATGCGCTCACCTGTAGTAATGTAGGTCATAGTTTGCTCCTGTTCAAATTGTTTAAAATCTTGCCAAAACTCCGCTTCTAATGCTTTTGGTAATATCATAACCCAATCTATAAAGTGGTAAAGGTTACGAATATCCTTTTCTTGCAAACCTTGTGCATACAACCGACGAATTAAGCTAAATTTCCAGGTTTTTCGTTCTTGAGGTTTTTTGCTAGTTTGTTGTGTCTTCAAATGTGCCATTACCACCGTTGCAAAAGGATTATTGCTGGCTTCTAATTCTTCCCAACGGTTTTTGTAATCTAGCAGTTTAACTGTGCCAAATTCAAAGTTTAATCTGGTATCAGGATAATTATAACTGTATTGCTTTGGTCGCCATTCAGGATCTGAATCACATAAAATAGCTACACTAATGGCAGGTTTGCCAAAACAGTCGAAAATCCGCAGGTTGTATGAAAACATTCTTTCGGGAAAGATTTCTTCTGCTTTTGCTTGAATTTCTATGTGTATCAATAGCCAAATTTCTTCTCCTTGGTGTTGCCACACTTTGACTAATTTATCTGCATATCTTCTGCCTTGTTTGGCTTTGCGGGCTATTTGTTGAAATTCTTTATCTAGAAATTCGTGGGGTATTTCCCAGTTAATTAATGCGGCTGTTTCCGGGAAGAAAAATTGCATCGCTTGAGGAAAGTAGGAGATTATCAATATTTAAATCTGGTTCAGGAAAGTAAATAACTCTAAAAGTAGTTTGTGCTAATTGGGGATATTCTTCAATTCCATAGGCTGTTTCACCTCCGGCTTCAATATAAAATTGAAGAATCCCTTTTTCTGGTAAATCTTCTAATTTAGGAGTTTCCGAAAAATTGATTTGTGCTAAAAGATGAAGGGGTGCAGAATCTGGGGCTTTGGGATAATCAAGATGTTTAGGAAAATAAGGTAAACCACCAAATTTACTTTGCCATAATGTAGTTTCTGATGTTGAAGTTGGAGTAATTTTTAGATAAGGTTTGATAGTTGTATTGGCAAATTCATCTACCTGATTTTTTAATTTCAAGAACATTCCATACAATTCATCTGGAGTAAAGTTTTTATTATTTTCCTCCGCTGGGATAGATTCGATATCATACCAACCGTGTGTGAGTAATTCTTGAATACTTTGATTAAAAAAAGCTTCTGCTTCTGCTTCAGAAGGGAATTTATGAAGTTCTTGATAATGGGTAACATTGCAGCCGTCTAAATGAATGGAAGTTCTCAGGGAACTTAATCTAAATATTTTATTGGATTTCATGATGATTAACCTCAGATGTGATAATGAATGATATTGTTAATATTTGAAAAGTCTTTCTTTTATTTGTAGTAAGTATTATTCTAGTCAGCAAATTTACCCAAGATCATATTTTGCCACATACTCCAGTTTCATTAATTCGGAAAACGTGCAATTTGACATTTGGGTATTTTTGATGTGCTTGTTGTGCGGCTAATAGGGGATCTTCATTAATAAAATATTCACGACTATTTGGCTCAATGGCTATGTACCAGTTATAGTGAGTTTTAATTAGTTCTGGTTGTAACTGCTCAAAAATTATTTTGCAGTTTTGAGACAATGTTTCCCGTTCAGCCTGCCATTGCGCTTTCTGTTCTTGAGTCCATTGAATTTCCGGGAAGATTCTGCCTCTGCGGACTGTATGAGTAGATTTTGTTTCTGGCATAATTTGTTATGTATTACTGAAAAACATACTTACTTATATTTTATGGCATTTTTTGATTAATTTCTTCCAAATTGATCTGTTTAAATTTATCAAGATAAAAAATTCGTAATTGATAATCCTAAAATTATAAATTACGAATCACTATCAATTATGCTGTAACTTTAGCTAATACCTTTTCAACAGCTTGTAATGCTTGATTGATTTCTGCTTGTGTAACAATCAGAGGAGGCACAAAGCGAACAACTTTTGGACCTGCGGGAACAAGTAATAAACCTGCTTCCATCGCAGCTTTGACAACCTCAGCGGCAGTTAAAGGAATATCAGCTTTGATTTCCATACCGTTGATTAAACCCCAACCACGCACTTCTGAGATATGCTGAGGATATTGACGAGCGATCGCTTTTAATCCTTCTCGTAAATGTGCGCCCTGTTCTCTGACATTCTCTAGAATATTCTCTTTTTCCAAAGTCTCACACACACTCAGCGCCACACCACAAACAAAGGGATTACCACCAAATGTACTTGCGTGTTCTCCTGGTTGGAAAATATCGCAGAATTTCTTACTCATCATTGCACCGATGGGAATACCACCGCCCAAACCTTTCGCACTGGTGAAAATATCTGGTTCTACTCCCAAATGTTCATAACCCCATAATTTGCCACTGCGTCCCATACCAACCTGCACTTCATCGAACATCAACAAAATGCCGGTTTCGTTGCAAATCTCTCGTAATCGCTTAAAGTAAGCAATATCTCCAGGACGAACTCCACCTTCTCCTTGCAACGGTTCAATTAAAATTGCCCCAACCCGATAATTACCCTCATCTAATTCACTAACAGCGGCTTCCACTGCTCTAATATCGTTGTAATTTATATAGTGGAAACCAGGAACTAAAGGATCAAAGTGCTTTTGATATTTGGGTTGTCCAGTGGCAGTCACAGTGGCTAAAGTCCGTCCGTGAAAACTAGCATGGGCAGTTAAAATGATCGGGTGGGCAATATCTAAGACAGTATGGGCATATTTCCGCGCTAGTTTAATTGCGGCTTCGTTGGCTTCAGCACCAGAATTGCAGAAAAATACTCTGTCTGCACAGGAATGATTAACAATCCATTTAGCTAATTCACCCTGTTCAGGAATATAGTACAAATTAGAAACATGATGCAATTTCTGGATTTGTCTAGTTACAGCCTCTACCATTGCTGGATGGGCGTGTCCTAGAGTACAAGTGGCGATACCCGCGACGAAATCCAGATATTCATTCCCCTGACTATCCCAAACACGGCAACCAGCACCCCGTTCTAAAGCCAAAGGAAACCGACCGTAAGTAGACATGACAGCCGCATCAAAGCTATCAACATCAAAAGGTGTAGATGGCATAATACCTGACTCCGAGGGGTTCGTGGGTTGTTCAATTAGAGTTTGGACGCTCACTACCGCTACTCCTGAAAAGCTTTTATCGTAATACTTTACTAGGTTCTGGGAAATATGAGCAAAATTTATTCTCAATCTTGATATTACTCCCCTCCCAGTATAAGATTACCTATCTTCTTCCTTCTTCCTTCTTCCTTCGTGTTCTTCGTGCCTTCGTGGTTCATTTAATCCATATTCTTCTAGTGGGAAGGGAGTAGAAGTTTTTTAATTTTTAATTTTTAATTCTTAATTTTTAATTGCCTGTGTATTCTACCCTTGAACAGAAATATCAACGGATTCAAAAAGAGTTAATGGCTGGGGCGCTTGCTTTAGCTTGTATTTTCCTAATTGGGACTTTGTGGTATTCCTTAGTTGAGGGCTGGAAATGGGAAGATGCGGCTTACATGACTGTAATTACTTTAGCAACTGTAGGTTATGGAGAAATTCATCCATTAGGTAGTCGGGGGCGTTTGTTTACAATTGCCTTGATTTTAATGGGTGTGGTCAATCTTACTTATATTGTCAATAGATTTACAGCCGCAGTGATTGAAGGCTATTTTCTCGAAGGAATTCGACTCCGACAACAAAGGCGTTTAATGGAATCATTATCAGAACATTATATTATCTGTGGATTTAGCCGGACTGGGCGACAAATTGCTAAGGAATTTCAGGCTGAAGGTGTTTCTTTTGTGATTATTGATTCGGAAATTGAATCTGTACAAAAGGCTCAGGAAATTGGTTACACTGTTTTTCAAGGTGATGCCACATTAGATGATACTTTGTTAAAAGTTGGTATTGTTAAAGCAATTTGTATTGTGGCGGCTTTACCTTCGGATGCGGAAAATTTATATACTGTTTTATCAGCAAAAACTCTGAATCCAGCAATTCGGGCGATCGCTCGCGCTAGTACAGAAGAAGCAGTACAAAAGTTACAACGAGGCGGCGCAGATGCCGTAATTTCACCGTATATTACTGGCGGCAAACGCATGGCAGCAGCAGCACTCAGACCGCAAATTTTAGACTTTGTGGATGGGATTCTCTCTGGTGCAGACCGTCAATTATATATGGAAGAATTTTTACTAGATCAGGATAGATGTCCCTATGTAGGTCAAACTTTACAAAGAGCCAAATTGCGATCGCAATCAGGAGCATTAGTTCTCGCTATTCGCCGTCTTGATGGTAATCTTATTGGTGGACCCACTGGTGATACAGTTTTAATGTCAGGAGATACCCTAATTTGTATGGGTACGGCTGAACAATTGCGGGGTTTAAATCAAATTCTTGGCCCTATTAATTCTCAGCCATTAAGAAGACCTAAAAATAGTTAAAAGCCCTTTGTCCAATCTGACTAATTTGACTTCTCTTTACCTTCTAGAAAATCAAATCAGCGACATAAAACCTTTGTCCAATCTGACTAATTTGATTTCTCTTTACCTTTCAGGGAATCCACTTACCTCTAGAAAATGTCCCATTCAACCAGAATCTATTTGTAGTTTTTAGCTAGTGGTTAAATCCTAATCATATCCCGGACTTCTTTTTTAAACTTGTAAATAAATGATGAATTAATATCATAAGTCAGGGATTTAGTCTCTTAAAAAAATGCCCTCTACAAAATTTTATTCCACTAAACCATGTTTCATCGCAAATCTGACTAACTCTGCCCGGTTACAAGTTTCAGTTTTCCTCAATAAACTACTAACATATTTCTCCACCGTGCGCGGACTCAAATGTAAATGATTACCAATTTCCGCATTAGAAAAACCATGAGTTAATAAGTCTAAAACTTCCTGTTCCCTAACAGTTAGCGGTGTCAATACCTGAGATTGTTGCACCTGAGTAGGAATAGAAATATGACCGTTTTTTGCTTTTGTATAAGTGGCAAAACTGATTTCTTCCTGATAAAGAAAACGACATTCTGATTGGATGATTTGCGATCGCTCTAATAAATTGCGAATAGCAGCGGCTACTTCTTCTAATTCAAAAGGCTTAGACAGATACAGATCACAGCCTGACTGATACCCCAAAATTCGTTCTTGGGTTTTAGTTCTCGCTGTTAACAAAATCACAGGCAGTAATCGAAACAGTGATTGCTGACGAATACGACGCACCAATTCATAACCATTCATTTGTGGCATGATAATATCTGTTACCATCAAATCAGGATGGTACTTTTCAACCATAGCCAAAGCATCAACACCATTATTAGCAGTTATTACATTATACCCAGATAGATCAAGATAATCACTAATAGATAAGCACGTGCCTAAATCGTCATCTGCTACAAGAATCGTCAAGGGCATGGATCATACACCCCTATAATCTTTTGGTCGAGTAATTTACTGTTATCACCAATATAAATAGACACAAGCAAGAATACTAATTCTATCTTTAATACTATGACAAGATTACTTACTCATGATGACATCATCAGTCATTTATAAAGAAAATATTAAATTTTTGGAAATTGTTAACAAAACTTTACCTAATTGAGAACAGAGGGAAAGAATTTTTCCCATTAGAGACTGCCAATTAAAAAAATACCCCAAAATTTCTTGTGGTGTGGGCTGAAAAATCCCCTAATAATACAAGGATGGGCATAAGGATGGGCATCTTGCCCATCCCACACGATTGGATAGCGAACGCGAAAGCGCCCCGGAGGAAACTAGCGCTGCTGCGAGCAGTTCATCTTTTTTGTGTAGTTACCATCAGACATCTCCAAAAATTAAATATACGTGATCCGTAACCTTTGTAGAGACGTTCCATGGAACGTCTCTACATTCTTTTTTGGAGATGTCTATTACCAATCACCAATTACCAGTTCCTAGTCTGTTTGGATTACAATTAAAGAAAAAGCCAGTCTAAAGAAATTTTTAGGCATATTTATTAAAACTAAGAAGATTTTCGATGAGTGATAAACAGAGTGAAGGTTACAAAGTTATTTGTGATAATCGGCAAGCGCGGTTTTTATATGAAATCATAGAAACCTATGAAGTAGGAATTCAGTTAACCGGAACTGAGGTTAAATCAATTCGTGCTGGTAAAGCCAATTTGCAAGATGGTTATGCGTTGCTTCGTGACGGTGAAGCATGGTTAATCAACGTGCATATTTCTCCTTATACCTCCAGTGGTGCATATTTTAATCACGAACCCAGACGAACCCGCAAGTTATTACTTCATAAACAAGAATTGCGTAAACTCATTGGTAGGGTACAACAGGAAGGTTTAACTCTAGTCCCCTTAAAAATGTATTTGAAGCGGGGTTGGGTAAAAATAGTTATTGCCCTGGGTAAAGGTAAAAAACTCCACGACAAACGCGAAAGTCTCAAACGTCGTGATGATCAACGAGATATGCAAAGGGCAATGAAGAGATTTTAGATAGGAGTCAGGAGTCAGGAGTCAGGAGTCAGGAGTCAGGAGTCAGGAGTCAGGAGTCAGGAGTCAGGAGTCAGGAGT
>JANMEE010000004.1:0-65637 GCA_031376645.1 Dolichospermum sp. OTE_75_concoct_329_sub
AGCATCTTTACCAATTGGTGTTGCTACAATAAAACTAATCATCGCTAAGAAAGATAGTTCTATTATCCAAGCCAGAGAATTAATCACAAGAACTAAGCAAGAGATAGATTCTGAAGTTCAACAGCAACAAGTATTACAAATTATCGAGACGATTTTAATTTACAAGTTCCCCAGAATGAATAGAGAGGAAATAGAAGCCATGTTTGGATTAAGTGAGTTGAAACAAACCCGATTTTATCAAGAAGCAAAAGAAGAGGGAAAGGAAGAAGGAAGAGAACAAGCAATAGAATTAGGTGAACGCAAAGCTAAATTAAACGCAGTTCCTGGTTTGATAGCATTGGGTTTAAATAGAGAACAAATTGCCCAAGTTTTAAATTTAAGTCTGGAAGAAATTAGCCAAATTATCCAACAACAGAATATAAATACAAAGGACAAATAAAAATTAAAAATCAATGCCAGAGAATTAATCACAAGAACTAAGCAAGAGATAGATTCTGAAGTTCAACAGCAACAAGTATTACAAATCATCGAGACGATTTTAATTTACAAGTTTCCCAGAATGAATAGAGAGGAAATAGAAACCATGTTTGGATTAAGTGAGTTGAAACAAACCCGATTTTATCAAGAAGCAAAAGAAGAGGGAAAGGAAGAAGGAATAGAACAAGGACTAGAACAAGGACTAGAATTAGGTGAACGCAAAGCTAAATTAGCCGCAGTTCCTGGTTTGATAGCATTGGGTTTAACTAGAGAACAAATTGCCCAAGTTTTAAATTTAAGTCTGGCAGAAATTAGCCAGATTAGCCAACAACAGAATATCAATACAAAGGACAAATAATAATGATTTAATCAGTTTCAGAAAATACTACTGTTGCAGAAAAGGAGATTACTTAATCAGGAGAATTAAATAATAGATAAATTCTCAACTTCAACAGATTTTGTAGGCTGCTTTGATAACACACCTTTATAGATTAATTAAAATGGTGCGTTACGCTGTCGCTAACACACCCTACTGACTTTTTCCGTAAACTCTGAAGATACATTTTTATGTATACTAAATTTCATAGCTTTGTATAAATAACACTCAAAAATTTCTTGGTGTTACGCGATACTAAGGTATATCTATAAATTATTATCAGAGGAGAATTACCTTGAACCAAGCGACGTTGCACCAGTTAAAGGTGTTCGAGGCTGCGGCCCGGCATGGTAGTTTTACACGCGCTGCGGAAGAGTTGTTTTTGACTCAACCTACTATATCCATGCAAATTAAACAACTTACGAAATCGGTAGGTTTGCCATTATTTGAGCAGGTAGGAAAGCGTTTATATTTGACGGAAGCGGGACGGGAATTATTTGCTACTTGTCGGCAAATTTTTGAGACTATAGATAAGTTTCAAATGACTATTGCGGATTTAAAAGGATTAAAGCAAGGCCAATTAAAATTGGCAGTAATTACCACTGCTAAGTATATTGTTCCTAGATTATTGGGTCCTTTTTGTCAACTTTATCCGGGGATTGATATTTCTCTCCAAGTCACAAATCATGAATTGATTTTGGACCGGATGATGGGTAATTTAGATGACTTGTATATTATGAGTCAAATCCCTGATCACTTTGATGTCAATGCCCAGCCATTTTTGGAAAACCCTTTGGTGGTTATTGCACCGGCTAATCATCCTTTAGCACAGGAAAAAAATATTCCGATTGAGCGTTTGGGTGAAGAACCGTTTATTATGCGTGAACCGGGTTCAGGGACTCGCAGTGCTGTCCAAAGTCTGCTTGAGGAACATGATATCAAGGTGAAGGTGAAATTGGAATTGGGGAGTAATGAAGCAATTAAGCAAGCGATCGCTGGTGGCTTAGGTATTTCTGTGTTATCCCGTCATACTTTACTCACAGATATTGCGGAATTTAGTATTTTGGATGTCCAACACTTTCCCATTAAACGCACTTGGTATATGGTTCATCCTGCGGGTAAGCAGTTATCTATTATTGCTCATACTTATTACGAGTATCTTTTAGAGGCAGCAAAAAAAATTACAGAGCAAGGTGGTTTAATCTTAGATCATAGTTCGGTTGAACCCAATCTTTAGATCAAGCTGATATAGATACATAATCACTTGGCTATGTATAGGAATCATAAATGATATTTGAAAAATTTTAAGTAGTGTAGGGTGGGCATTGCCCACCAAAACCTTTATCCGGTGGTGGGCAATGCCCACCCTACGTATATTTCCAAAATCAAATATTAGTCCTATATATAAAAGTTACCAATAGCTTGACGTGAATACAGCAAACAATTCAAAATTAATCAATAGAATCATTAAGCATGGGAGTAAACTGGCAATGGTAAACCCAGAAACACCATTTTGGCAGAAACCGATAGATAGTCAAATTGTCGCAGTCACAGTCTATAGTGATCAGGCTTTGGTGACAAGACGAGCATTGGTATCCTTATCAGGAGGAGAACGGGAATTAGTTATTACCCCATTGCCAGTAACTCTAGAAGTTGATTCCATTAGGGTGAGTGGTGTTGGTACAGCGGTGGTAAAGTTGTTGGGAGTTAGTAGCGATCGCCTGCAAACTACTGAACCCATTGGGGAAAAAGTCACCCAATTAACCAGACAAATTCAACAACTTGAAACTCAAAAACGGCATTTACAAACTCAAATAGATGCCTTATCCCTACAATCTAATTTTATTGTGGGGTTACGGGAAAAAACTGAAGAATCATTTTCCCAAAGTTTAGCGAGAAAAAATATCAGCTTGAGTGAAACTCTGGATTTTCTCAACTTTCTAGGTAGTCAATATTGCGAATATGCGATCGCTGTTGGGGAATGTAAAGCCCAACTTCCAGAATTAGAGAAGCAATTACAAACACTCCGCGCTGTTTTACAGAAAGTCCAGACACCCCACATACAAGAAAGTTTGAATGTGATTGTGGGAGTAGAAGTTCAACAAGCAGGAGAATTTGAGTTAGAAATAGCTTATATGATTCCTAATGCTAGTTGGCATCCTCTTTATGATTTACGGGTGAATAATCCCAGTGATGGGCTACATTTAAGCTATTTGGCAGAAATTACTCAAAGCACAGGAGAAGATTGGTTAGGAGTGGAATTAACTCTATCTACAGCCAAACCAGGACATAGCACATTACCACCACAATTAAAACCCTGGTATATTGATGTACCGATGGAGCGGATGGAAGACATAGCACGGCGATCTATGCCTTATCCACCAGCAATGGCTTTACCTATGCCTATGTTTCGGACTCCATCAAAGCCAGTTAAACCAGAAATTGAAGAAGACTTTTTAAATCCTAATGAAACCGTTGTTACTCCCAATCAGAAAAGCGTAGTTACATTAAAGTTTCCTGGTGAAGGAAAGATTCCTAGCGATGGCACATTTCATAAAATCACGATTTGTCAAGAAGATTATCTTTGTCGCTTTGAATATGTAGCTATTCCTAGCTTAGTCAGTTTTGCTTATTTACAAGTTCATGTCAAAAATGATATCAATGGTGTAACTTTATTACCAGGAACAGCTAATATTTTCCGCAATCATGTTTTTGTGGGAACAACGAAGTTAGAAAATATTCTACCTGGAGAAGAATTTAAACTGAACTTAGGCATTGATAAAGGTTTAAAAATTGAACGGGATTTAGTAGAACTTCAGGTAGATAAAAAATTAATGAGTAACCAAAGACGAGTTACTTATGCTTATCGGTTAATAATTACTAACTTGTTGAATCAATCGGCAAATTTACAATTAACGGAACAATTACCAATTAGTCGTAGTGAACATATTCAGGTGTATCTTGTTGAAAGTAAACCGGAAATTCAACAGACTAAAACAGGGATTTTATCTTGGTTGTTAACTATTGCACCCCAGGAACAACAGGAGATATATTATCAGTTCACTGTTGAACATCCACCAGAGGTAACTGTGGTGGGGTTGGATATTTGAAATAGTTACTCATAAGCCAAATTTTAATCCCATATTCCGCAGATGAATTAACAAAACATCTGCAAAAACTCTTTTAAATCATAACTCACTCTTAGATTGACGTTTAGGAGTACCATACAAATAATGGTCATGCTCAGATGACCAATCTTGATGCGCCTCAACAGTTCCCGTCAAATCCTCTAATAAATCCCAAACATTAGCAACAGTTGGCACTTCTTCAGGAATAATTGTAATTAGATAGCGCTTATGTGGTACAAGCTTGAGAGGCTGATCTGGAGTCAACACTGAGCCATCGAAAGTAACCGATAACAATTCATTCATGTCTTCTTAAGCCACCTTTACAGTTTTATATTTTATCCAAAAAATCGGTGAAGGTATTGAGTTGTTGGCAGGGTGATCGCCTGTAACCAAATTGCTACAATAAGCATAATCCACCAATTTAAAATTATCGCTCATGCAAATTATCTTAGAAGTCCCAGATCGCCTCGGCGAAAAACTACAACAACTAGGCGATCGCCTGCCCGAAGTCCTTGACCGTGCCCTTCAGGAACTCAGTCCTACAGAAATCATCCCTTACCAAGACGATTATCAAATTGTCGAACTGCTTGCCAGTCAACCCAGCCCCGAAACAATTCTTGCCATCTGCCCTACACCTTCAATACAAGCCCGTATGAGCGACCTCCTCGATCGCAACAAATCTGGCGCACTTTCCAGACTAGAGGAAGTCGAACTAGATCGTTACCTACTATTAGAACATTGGGTACGATTAGCCAAAGCTCACGCTTACAAACGCATCCAGACAGCAGCATGAGCTATGTATCAGTTCTCCTGCGTCGGCTTGTAACCCAACGCGCTGGAGATAAATGCGAATATTGCCAATTTCCCCAAGCAGATTCATTTTTCTCCTTTGAAAGAGAACATATCATTGCCGAAAAACACGATGGCATCACAGAAGCCGAAAATCTAGCATTGTCCTGTCCTTGCTGTAACCGATTCAAAGGCTCTGACATAGGTTCAATCGATCCTGAAACAGGAAAGTTGACTCCTTTTTTCAATCCCCGTCTCCAACAATGGTCAGATCACTTCCAGCTAGAAAGAGGCTCAATTATTCCACTGACCGCAGAAGGGCGTGTAACTGCTAAAATTCTCCAATTTAACCTCCTTGAACGCATCCTCGAACGCAAACAGATTAACTCTATTGTGCAAGATTCACCGCCTCACCAACTTTTTTGATAAACCCCTATTCTTGGTAATCGCGCAGCAAAATCCTAAATTTTGGCAATTTCTCGTTCGTGAACCTGGAGAACTTGAAGATCCTAATGCAACTAAATGTTAGAACCCAAGTTCCGCAGATATTAAAGCGAATTTAATAAATTTGGCAGACCTACAGACTCAACCCAGTTGCTATGGCAAAATTTTTGCTTGCCAAGATAGTAGAATAAAGTACAGACTACCCGGCACCCAAGTGAGGAAGGGAAATTGGAAGAACTCAGGGACGTATTGGAATTAGCCACCGAAGAGGAACTACAGGACTTGACAGCTATTCTGTTTAGTCGAAAGTTTAACCCCTTAGATTATGTTCGCACACCCGAACCCATTACAGTGCAAAGCCAAGATCGTCAAGCTTGGTTAGAGACAATAGAAGACCGCTTTCGTTTTTTAGCCGCTGATGGCATCACTGTATTACGGGGACACACTGATAAAATCACTTACCGACAAGCACTAATTCAAGTATGCAAATATTTGAAAATTCAATATTATCAAGATTTAACAACAATTGATTTAGAAGCAGAAGTGTTTTTGCATCTGCTAGGGAAGGTTTGGAAAAAGCTACCAAAACAGGAAAAGCAACAACTAACTATTAATGTCCAAAGTCAATTATCACAATCAAAACTTAAACAACCCTTACCATTGTCATTGCAACGTGATCCTTTAGGATTAATATTTAAAGGTGGTAGCGCTTTGGCTGTAACTTCTGTAATCCAACCTTTTGTTCTCCAACAAATCGCCCGTCAATTTGCTATCCATTTTGCTACCTATCAAGTAGCTAAAGAAGCAGCAATTACAGGTACCGGATTAGCAACTAAACAGTTTCAAAACTATATGGCTTTACAAATGTCCCGTCGAGGTATGACCATGAGTGCAGCCCGTTATGGTGCTGTTCGGAGTGCGTTTGCTTTTGTCGGTCCCGTGATGTGGGCTTGGTTTTTTGCTGATTTGGGTTGGAGAGCGATCGCCACAAACTATGGCAGAATAATTCCTACTGTCTTCACCCTCGCGCAAATTCGTCTTACCCGTACAGAATGTTGGGAAATAGCTTAAATAATTTCAATTTCCATAAAAGTTTTTATCATCCAAATCCTCGCTTACAAACCCCTTGGAATTGGCTACAATTTGGATTACTATCTTTCCCCCTGAGTCCACTTTTGGGCGGTATTTCTATAGTTGTGGCATCGTTAATAACTTGGCGTAAACAATACCATATCATTAGCGATCGCCCCATTCACAAGGGATTTGCTCTTTTGAGTATCTTACTACTCATTACCAACGGATTTGCGCCTCACAAACTAGAGGCTTTTTTAGGCTTATTCAACTTATTACCTTTCTTTTTCTTTTTTACTGGACTAACTCCCCTAATCCGAACACCCAACCAATTACGACAAATTTCTTGGATCATGGTGTTTGGTTCTGTACCTATTCTAATTATAGGTTTTGGGCAATTATTTCTCGGTTGGAATTTCCGATTTCAGTTTTTATGGATTGTTTTTGATTGGGTAGTTGTACCAGAAAAATCCTTATCAGGACGCATGACTGCTAATTTCATGCACCCCAATACTTTAGCCGCCTACTTAGTAACTATTTTTATTTTAGGTTTAGGTTTATGGCTGGAAAATCATCATAAACTCAAGCAAAAAAATCGTCTCATTATCTTTTTGACAATTACGGTATTTGCTAACTTTATTGCCTTGATTTTAACCAATTCTCGTAATGGTTGGGGAATAACTATTTTTGCCTGTTTAGCTTATGCTTTATATAAAGGTTGGCGATTAATTGTTGCTACGGTTGTTAGTATTACCAGTTGTTGTTTTGTAGCTGCTTTTGCACCTGTACCTATTGCCAAATTTTTCCGTCTTTTTGTTCCCTACGGCATTTGGGCGCGGTTAAATGATGATATGTTTCCTGATAGACCATTAGGATTAATGCGGAAAACTCAATGGGAATTTGCCTGGAATTTAACTCAACAACATCCTTTGACTGGTTCAGGGTTACGCAGTTTTGGGGGACTTTATAAAACCCAGATGCAAATTGATGTTAACCATCCGCATAACCTATTTTTAATGCTGTCTGCAGAAACTGGTTTAATTACTACTTTACTATTTTGTGGATTACTAACTTGGATATTAATTGCTGCTAGTCAAACTCTCTGGATATCTCCATCTATAGAACCAGAAAATCGTCTCATCTTCTTCAGTTATATCATCACCTTTTTCGGCTGGATATTATTCAACACTGTTGATGTTACCACATTTGATATCCGTTTGAATACTATCTCTTGGGTGTTTGTAGCTGCATTGTCTGGAGTCATGTATCAATATCGTAGGGAAAACAATATTTACTTGAGTTTGGACTAATTGGCATTTAGCAGGAATGAAAAGAAGGCAAGAGAAAATTACCCAACGTCTTTGAGAGACCCAGTGTTGTTGAATCTTGGAAAAATAAGCAGAAACTAAGCAGCAGTTAGGTCGGCATTCTTAAGTGTTTCTTCTGATTTAGGTTTTTTAGATGGGTGTTTTTTGACAGTGGGATAACGGGGACGTGGAGGTGGCTGATGTCCTTGGGGACGACCAGGTGATTTACCGCGAGTTTTGGGGGGTTGGGCAGGAGTGCCAATAACAGCTAAAATTAGAGGAAAAGCTTGTGCTACACGCCCTGGAGATAGTGTATCCTGAGTTGATTGCCAAGGCAATGGGGAGTCGATGCAGGCAGATCTAGCTAACCATAGTTGCCAAGTTAACAGGGGCATTAGGTCACAAATCGTTCTGCTGCCCGAGTTGAGCTAAGTTGAGGCTGTGTCCAATGTAACCTTTGCTTCGCAAAACGATACCAATGTTCTAGAGTAAAACGGCGTAAATATTTGTGCCAGAGATCCTCTAATGCAGGCATTATCTGACCCAACCAAGCCAGCCATAAGGGTTGAAACTGACGATTGCGTCCGACTGGTTGGAGTATATTGCCGTCTAAATACTGGGCTTTGTGACAAGCTGACAAATGATGTGATACTTGGACTTGTCAATACTGCATCCATCAATTCAAATACTGCATCTCTGGACTTCCCCAATGAATCGTAGATACCTTGGCGGAATTTTTCTAGTTGTGTCAGGATCATTATGTCAATGATTTATTACTTTCATTGACTTTACGCCAGTCAGTGTTACTGCTGACTGCTTTTCTCTAGCTTTTTAGTCCAAAGTCCAGTTTCTTGGTCTTTAATACCAGTCATTGATGTAGGCTGAATAATGTTTAAGCTGGATGTAACATACGAGATCATGAATGAACCTGTAGAGAAACCACAAAAGATTAAAGTTCCAAAAAAAAACGTAACGCTGACAAATCTAATAGCAGGTATTATAGAAAATTTACGTTTTTTGCCATAGAGTTGATAGCGCATATATTTCCTCAAGATGGTGTTTTTGGTAGATAACACCTTGGGAATCTTTACACGTTGATAATATGAATTGGTAAAATTATTTATAACAAAATATCGTGGGTATTTCTGTTAGCTAATAGACAAAGGTATTCTACAATAAATACACCATAACCATATTTCATAGATCATTTCAAGCTAGAAATACCTTTTGGGAGCTAGAACATCCCGTAATATGTCATATTAAGGAATAGGCAAATATAGAAGCAGGTAAGATTTAATGATTTAATGATTTAATGGGTATATGATTTATATTCCTCTATATTCTTGTATATAAAGTCTTCTATTACCTAAAAATATTGGTTTTGTATTTTCCAAAGCTTTTTTTGCTGATTCTGATTTCTCAAACTCAAGAAATGCAAAACCTTTAGAATTGCCTGTAATTCTGTCTTTAGGAATAGAGATGTCAGAAATTTCACCAAATTGATTAAATAATATCTCTACATCTTGCTCACTAGCTTTAAAATCAACATTGCTAATAAATATTTTTGCGTAATCTGAAATATCATTACTTTCAGCTACTATTGAGGTATTTATTGCATTATCAGGTAATTGAATTTGAAACCTAGCAATACTTTTTTTAGAAATATTCTGTTCTTTTGCTAGTCTTTGTGCTTCACTAGATGAAACCTTAGTAACTAAAATACCCAGTTTTCTTAAACTTTCCACTAATTGACGATAATAATCAGTATCTACAATCCCAACATTTTCAAAAATTTCCTTTGGTGAAATCAATCTTCCACTTATTCCCAGTTTTACAATTGTTTTTTGCTCTCTAGAAAGTTGTAAATGCTCAAAATTATCTAACCAATTTTTTTCTTCTTTGCTATAGATAAATTTATAAAATAATGATACAATAAAAGACTTATTTGGTGAAGAAATTTCCGGTTCAACTAATTCGTTACTTTTCATTAAAGCAAACATTCTGCGGATACCTTCACCAAGTTCTCTAATATAGCCAAATTCTCTTAAAACTCTGGCAATATAGGTATTTCTTGTTTCATGTGCGCCTTTGAGTTCTTTTAAATCCTCAATCGTATATTTAGATAATAACTTTCCTGGACTAAGTACCTCTAGTCTATCGTCAAATCTTCTGATTTCAATCCCACGACCTTCAATACTATAATCTCGATGGGTAATAGCATTAATTAAGGCTTCTTTACAAGCAAGTTCGGGATAAATTACTTGTGTTTTAAATAATCCGTCACTAGAAAATCGTGTTTCCGTTAAAGCTGGACGCAGTGCTTCCCAACTATCCTCAATAAGTTTAAATATATTACCTGTCACCTCTGCTACTTCAGTGATATTGTAGTCAGGTGCAGATTTTTCTTCTGTTCCATTTATTCTTAATATCCTTACTTGTAAGCGAGGATGCCATTTGC
This sequence comes from Dolichospermum sp. OTE_75_concoct_329_sub, assembly GCA_031376645.1. Lineage (GTDB taxonomy): Bacteria > Cyanobacteriota > Cyanobacteriia > Cyanobacteriales > Nostocaceae > Dolichospermum. The sequence continues at coordinate 10,051 of JANMEE010000004.1, forward strand.
TGGAATTTCTACCAAATAACAATAATGCTGCTCGTCTTAATCTTAAACGATCACCATCAAATTCTGCTAATTCAGCATATTGTAAAAACTTTTCTGGTGAAATAGATTTAATTTTAGTTATTTCTTGGGCTACTTCTGTGACTAACTCTAAGTTTAAGTCTCTTACACTTGCCAAATCTACAAATTGTCTGTCATATTCCCTAGAAATGGCTTCTTCTCTCAAGAAGATGATGCTATCGGCAGAAGTTGGAACACTTTCTCTATCTTTGCGTTGGAAACATTCTCCTTTGGATGTTTGGTGAACAAACCTAGCACCTTTATCAATGGAAAAATAGGCTACTTTTTTTCCTTCATAGTCAATAAGATTTTTGCGCTTAATAGATAAAGGCGTATCTTTTAAAACATAGTTTTCAGGTGCATTTAAAATAGCGTTTATTTTTTCTTCTGTAAAAGGTAAGCCTGTAACCGTATTATTATCCTCTATACCCACAAAAAGTTCCCCTCCGTCAGCATTGGCAAATGCCACAAGTGTTTTGGCTATATCAGCACAAATTTCTTTTAACTCGCGGGGTTTTTTGTCATTTACATGACCCTGTAATGCACTTTTAAACTCACGATAATAACTTTCGCCTAATTCTAAGGCAATTTCAATTCTTTCTTTGAGTCTTAAAAGGTCTTCCATAATAATTATTTGTAGTTTTTTGTTTGATTATTTTTTTTACTTACTAACGACTAAGTAGGTGTACATAATAAAGGCGAAATTTATTGCGTTTTGTAAAATGGCTGAAACTCAATCAAAATCTCGCTTTAAGACAAGTTTACATACCGTTACATACCTTTGAATTTTCCTGTTCACCTACTTGTTTTAGTTTAAAACTGTAGTCAGTGATTTTTGGATAGTGTGATCGCTTCTTTGGCACTGTTACCAATCATTGTAGCATGATCACACTATTTTCATATTAAGGAATAGACACAGATCGCAATAACCGTTCAACTATCGTTTTGGCATTTCTTCCCCCTCTAGGAATCAGACGATGGCAAAGAACGTGCGGTGCAAGAAACTTGATATCATCAGGAAGAACATATTCTCTACCTAAGATAAAAGCCAAGGCTTGGGCAGCTTTTTGTAAGGAGACACTACCACGAGGACTAACACCAAGGGTAATTTCTTCATCGTTTCTAGTTGTTCGCACCAATTCCAAAATATATTGTTGCAAAGATGCTTCTATTTTGACTTGGGAACAAGCTTGACGTAATTCCTGGACTTCTTCTAAAGTAATACAAGGTTGTAAATCAGCAACTTTTAACCCTGCTTGCAGATTTTGCAGCATTTGCATTTCTTCCGATTCTGAAGGATAGCCCAAACTTAAAGACAGCATAAACCTGTCCATTTGTGCTTCTGGGAGGGGAAACGTCCCTTGGTACTCAATCGGGTTTTGGGTAGCAATCACAAAGAAGGGCTGAGGAACTGGACGAGAAACACCATCAACTGTTACCTGGTGTTCTTCCATCACTTCCAGCAAAGCTGACTGGGTACGGGGTGTAGCGCGGTTGATTTCGTCAGCTAATAGCACGTTAGCAAATATGGGACCAGCCATAAAGCTAAATTCGCCGCTTTTAGGATTCCAAATATTTGTACCTGTGATATCTGTAGGGAGTAAGTCAGGGGTACATTGTAAGCGTTGAAATTTGCCATCTACAGAACGAGCTAGAGATTTGGCTAGGAGGGTTTTCCCAACACCGGGGACATCTTCTAATAAAGCATGACCACCACCAAGTAAGGCTACTATCACTAACCGAATGGCTTCATGTTTACCAACGATGGTACGAGCCAAATTTTGTGTTAAAGCGTCAATTTTTTCTCTCATGCAATACCTGGGGGGAAATTTAGAAGAAGTGATGAAGTATAAAAAAGAATTAGAGAATCTAGAATTAAGGGTTTAGCAATGCTCATTGGTGTCAACTTAACGTGAAACCTATAGTCCGTCTGGGAATGAATTCCCAGTCTAATAGCAAAAGTCATCTGAAGATGACTGAATAACCGGAAAATTTTTAAATTGTTTAGTAAACTTTAGTTTACTTTGGTTATTAGCCTGTGAAATTCATTTCTGGGCGGGTGTGGAAGCCAACAGATAAGGCATTTTTAACTTAAGTTGACACCTATGAGCTTTTGCTTTACCCCTACTAAAAACTTATTTAATACTTTAACCTTTCCTACAGTATTCCCACTTAATATTCCCAATCCAGCATTAAGAATTAAAAATTTCTTGCGCTGCTGTAGAATCTAGTTGAATTTGGTTTTTCAGGGCTTCTAGGGAAGGAAATTTCTGTTCGGGACGCAAAAATTTTACTAGCTGTACTACTAAATTTTTTCCATACAACTCACTAGACCAATCTAACAAATGTACTTCTACACGGGTATCTATACCATTAACAGTGGGACGATTACCGATATTCATAACCCCAAATTGCTGTGTGGTAGAATTATCTGAGATAATTACCTTGACCGCATAGACACCATGACGAGGTAAAAATTTGTCTTTTGGTAGTTGAATATTGGCGGTAGGAAAGCCGATAGTTCTACCCAATTTTTGACCTGTTACTACTACACCCGTAAGGCTGTAAGGTCTTCCCAAAAGACGATTTGCTTTTTGAATATCTCCTGCTTCCAAACTGTCCCGGATTAATGAGGTACTGATGCGAGTATCATCGGTTGCGAGTAAGCTATCTGTATCATTTTTTATAGGAACTATGGTAACAGGTATATTGTATTTAGCTGCGAGTATTTGCAAGTCTTGAGCAGTACCCATGCGCTTTTTACCAAAACAAAAATCTTGGCCAACACTAATTTGTTGACATTGCAATTGTTGAACCAGAATTTTGTCTACAAATTCTTCCGGAGAAAGGGCAGATAATTCTCTATCAAAAGGTAATAATACCAATTGTTCTACTCCGAGCGATCGCAATTGGGCAACTTTTTCATCCAGTGGTGTTAACAAATCACGGGGTTGTCCTGTAAAAAACTCATGGGGATGGGGATCAAAAGTAACAACGGTTGAGTATGGGCGGGGATTTTTGCGGTCTGATTGGTCTAAATTTTCTCCACTCCCTGCTGACTGTAATACTGGCTGAATTACTCTTTGATGACCAAGATGAACACCATCAAATTTGCCAAGAGCAACAGCAGTTGGTGTCAGCAGTCCTTCTGTTGAAGAAGCAACCCATACAGAACACCCATTTTGAGACAAATTTAACACTTGGATTCTGGGATTTTAGGTTTGTTGTCGCTATCAGCGTTGAGGCTCTCACGCTTTAGATATCTAATCACCAATTTAATCTAAAATCGAGAAATCCGTTACTTAACATCTTTTTTAACTAACCACTCCATGTGCAGAGGACGTAGAGGGAAGAAAAAATACGGAATTGTACTACAGTTAAATTGTTTTTTGAGTAGATATACCAAATAAAGATAATAACGAATACTATTAACCTAAGTTGCTAGTTATCTAGTTGAGGCTGGTAATGGGTAGTCGAGAGGATATCCAGACGGATCTAAATCTAGACGATAAATACCAGGAATAAGTTTTACTAAAACACCTTGTTTTGTAACTTGTGAAAAACTAGCATTAAATTTTTTATTATTGAGCATTAATAGTAGTTCAATATCTTGAGTATAAATCTCTTCGTTTTTATCTCGAATACCGTTATTATTCTTATCTAAGAAGGATTGAATAAAGATTCTTCCTTCACTGCGTAATTGCTCAAATCGAGTATCTCCAGGACTAAAAATAGGACTGAAATTGGCAGTTGAACCAATTTCAATCCGATAGGAAGCACTAACAGGAGCGCAGAAAGTGGGGTACAGTCTTGGAAATCAGTAGGACGACTCTAATGGCATAGGTTAGAATCAACTAATCAAGTCCTCATACAGTGGATAAAATCATGGTTGAGCAACTTTTAATCAAGGATATTGATAATTGCAACGTACCAGATGTCAACCTGCTAGTTACCGAAGATGATACACCCGTGGATAATCTTGCATCTGCTAAACAACAACGCCTTTTAGTCGGTTCTCTTTATAGTTCTTTACAAGATCAGGTTTTTTTATCTGAGGCCAATGTTGGTGTTTACCATACCGATGGTGAACCTGCCATAGTTCCTGATGTATTTGTTAGTTTTGATGTAGAGATTCCCGAAAATTGGTGGGAAAAACAAAATCGTTGTTATTTCGTGTGGAAATTTGGTAAAACCCCAGAAGTTGTGATTGAAATAGTTTCTAATCAAGAAGGTGGGGAATTAGATAAAAAGCTGCATATTTATGAAAAGATGCGGGTTTTTCATTATATTGTCTATGATCCTAACTTACATTTAGGAGACAAGATTTTAAGAGTTTATAGTCTGAAAGCCAGACGATATGTAGAAACCACCAATAATTGGTTAGAAGAAATCGGTTTAGGGGTAACTTTGTGGACGGGAAAATTTGAGGATAAACAAGGTTCTTGGTTGCGTTGGTGCGATCAGGATGGTAATGTTTTACTAACTGGTGATGAACGCGCTCAACAAGAAAAACAACGCACTCAAAGTGCAGAAGAACGCGCTCAAAGTGCAGAAGAACGCGCTCAATTACTAGCAGAAAGATTAAAGGCTTTAGGTGTAGATCCTGATAGTATTTGATTATAAGATACCCGACTTTTTTTTTAGTTCTGTTAATAAAGGATGAATTGATGTTAGAAGTCGGGGATCTGAGAAGACTATTATACAAATAAAATCTATCTGCGTAAAATAAAAATTAGCGAATTTAGTAAATTTAAACCATCGCTTTCTCAACTTTTTATCTGTGTAAATATGATTTACATTGGTTAAAACCCTTGTAGCGGCGTTTCATAGAACGGCTCTACACAAACGGATAGATTGCATCTTCATCAAGAAACGGTATTACAAAGGCTTTTGCACTGGTATACCAACAGCACGGGGAAAACTAATTGGTGTGCTGGTTACTTTTCGCAAATAAAGACAATGACGAATACTATTACTCAAAGGTGTGGAAAATTCTTCAATTAATTCAATTACTCCACCCAATTGCATGACAGCATTTTCTAAACTCTCATTTTCCTCTTGAGTCCAAGTACCGCGATAAATGACTGCTAAACCACCTTTTTTGACTAAAGGTAGAGTATATTCAGCACAAACAGAAACATTACTTACTGCTCGAATTACGGCTAGATCATAATGTTGTCTGTGTTCATATTCTTGACCAATTTCTTCCGCTCTCCCCAGTAAAGTCTTGACATTATTAATAGCAAGTGTAGATAAAATTTCCTCAACAAAAGTAATTTTCTTGCGTGTAGAATCTAAAAGCGTGACTTGAGAATTGGGAAAAAGTAGAGAAATGGGAATACCAGGAAAACCTGCACCCGTCCCAATATCAATTATCCGCTTACTCTTTTCAATACCGGGGATAAAATGTTGTTTTGGTGCAATTCCCCGCAAAGAATCCCAAAGATGTTTTTCCCAAAATTCTTCAGGTTCAGTAATGCGAGTTAAGTTAAGTTGGCGATTTCCGGCAATGATTAATTGATAAAGTTGTTGAAATTTATCTTCTTGAGCATTTGTTGGTTGCCAATTTAAAGTTTTTTGCCATATTTCTGCCATTTTTGGCAAATTAGTTATTGGTGAAGATTCTAAATCCATGAGTATTTAATAAAATTTTGACGTTTTTATGGGTAAGTGGTTATTTTTTTTACTGACTTATTAATGGGCGCAGGCCCTGCGCCCCTACGACTCCTGATGTTAAAATACCATGATCTAATGTCCAACAATAATCAGCTATTGGTAACATATCACCAGCGTCATGTGTTACAACTAGTAATGTCCAATCTTTTTTGAGTTTGGCTAATAAGTTCACCAATTGGCGGCGCATTGACCAATCTAATCCTGCTGTAGGTTCATCTAATAATAATATATTGGGTTGACGGATTAATTGTACCGCTAAAGCTAAACGTCGCTGTTGTCCACCGCTTAAAGCATGGGGTGGTGCAGATAAAGATAAATGATCTAGTCCAACTTCTGTTAATGCCTGTTTAACTTTTTCTGTGCCTAATTCGGGATGTCCTAAGCGCAATTCTTCTAAAATTGTCCCCCCGCAAAAGTGTCGTTCAGGAAATTGAAAGACTATTCCTGCTAATTGTTGTAGTTGTTCGTCTATGAGTCCCTGTTCCCTCCAAAAAACTCCACCAGCAGTGGGATTAGCTAATCCAGATAATATTTCTAATAAGGTGCTTTTACCCGAACCACTAGGACCAATGATTAAACCTAGTTTCTGGGGTGGTAATTCTAAATTTATAGCTTGGAGAATTGGTTTTGGGCAAGCTGTGGGATGATAAGTTAGATTTTTAAGATAGAGCATTTATTAAGATTACCAAGTTATGGAAAATTTTGTGCAGATGGAAATAGACATAATTTATAATTCACTATTTTGGCATTTTAGGTAATAGATACAACAATTTCAACCGTAATTATTATGAGAGTTGCCATGTTTAAACAGTTTTCAATGCCTCAATTTATGATATTCTGGCGATCGCCTGCATTTTTAAAAGTGACTCTGACTACTTCCATACTTTTAAATATCTTGGTAAATCCCTCTTTTGCGGGTGATCCATTTCGCTCTCGAGAACCGCATAAAATTGGGAACCAGACGGAAGCCGCTTTTAATGCTATTTTTCAACAAGGAAATTACCCAGTAGCTAAAGATTATTTGCAAAAAGCCGTCTCTAGCGAAGCCAATGAACCCTTAATTTACGCTATCCAGTCCTCTTTAGCATATCAAAATCAAGATTTGGCTAGTTTAGAAAAATACAGTAGAAAAACTTTGGAAACTGGACAAAATCTCGTTGTCAGTGATCCATTGCGTGGTAATTTATACACTGCTGTTGGTCATTTTTTGGAGGGGGCGACAATTTTGAGTCGGGAAGGGACTGTAAGTGGTGCAGCACAGGCTTTGACTCGATTGCGAAGAGTCTATACATATCTTGACAAAGCCGAGGAGATTTCTGCCAATGATCCAGAGTTAAACTTAATTCGTGGCTATATGGATTTAATGTTAGCTGTGAATTTACCTTTTACTAGTCCAGATGATGCTATTGAAAAGTTACAAAAAAATGCAGCCCCTAGTTATTTAGTAGATCGAGGTATTGCTTTAGCGTATCGAGATTTAAAACAATACTCCCCGGCTCTAGATTATGTCAACCGCGCTTTAAAAACAACTGCTGACAACCCAGAAATCTATTATCTCAAAGCTCAAATTCTCTACAACAAGGGAAAAGCGGAAAAAAGCCAGAATTTAATTAAGGAAGCAATAGCTAATTTTGATAAAGCATTAGCCAAAAAATCCCAACTTCCTGCTAATTTAGTTAAACAAATCGAATCCGAACGCAACCAAGCTGTTAAAAGTCAGTAGTCAGTTGTCATTAGTCATTAGTCATTAGTCATTACCAATTACCAATTACCAATTACCCATTACCCATTACCCATTACCCATTACCCATAAAAAAATGCAAATACAATTCCGCGAGTTTAATCCTTTTGATGTTTGGATTTGGTTGAAGTTCAGCAATGTTCCTTCCCAACGGGAAAAACAATATGTAGAAGAAGTCTTTAATTCCTGGTTTTATATCGGTAAATTGGGGGGATTTAATGCGGAAAATCTGCAAATCCAAGATACAGGACTTGATATCAGCTACATGGATTATGATGCAAAAGGTTATGATAAAAGCTTCATGGCTTTAATGCACAACATGGGTGAGTTTGAATATGAAGGAGAATGGGGACGTTGTTGGTTTGATTTAGGTACAAGTGATGCGATCGCCTTAGATATTCTTATTAACGCCCTAACTCAACTAACTGAAGAATATGTCACTATTGAAGAACTATATATTGGTGGGGAAAATTCAGATTGGTCTATAGAAGATAGTGAAAGTCGTCCTACTTCAATTTACGATAATGAATAACAATCATGAATAAAGAAGGTCAAATTCGGGTAATAGTCTTAGCACTCATTCGAGATGGTAATAGAATATTTGTTTCTGAAGGTAATGATCCTACTAAACAATCAATATTCTATCGGGCTTTAGGTGGTGGTGTAGAATTTGGTGAAACAAGCCGCATAGCTTTAGAGAGAGAATTTCAAGAAGAAATTCAAGCTGAATTAACCAATATTCGCTATCTAAGTTGTATTGAAAACCTCTTTACTTTCGACGGTAGACAAGGACATGAAATCATTCAACTCTATGAATGTGATTTTGCAGATCCTAAATTTTATCAAATCGAGAGTTTAACATTTTCAGAAACACCAGAACGTCAACATCGCGCATTATGGATAGATATTTCTCGCTTCAAATCTGGTGAATTAAGATTAGTTCCTGGAGTATTCTTTGATTATTTGTAACCCTAGATCCCCGACTTCTTTTTCTATCTTGTCAGTAAATAATCAATTAAGTTGAGAAGTCGGGGATCTGATTGCTATAGTAGAAATAAAGGTAAATACAGGAAGTTAATTATGACCTTACAATTAGCACAACCACGCCTTAAAACTTTTCGTCTCAATGTTTCTCAATACCATCAAATGAGCGAAGCTGGTATTTTCTCAGAAAATGATAAAGTAGAACTAATTAATGGAGAAATCATAGAAATGTCACCAATTGGTAGAAGACACGCAGCTTGTGTTGACCGGATTAATCGCTTATTTAGCAATATTCTGGGAATTAAAGTCATAGTTAGGGTACAAAATCCAATTATCTTAAATAACTTATCTGAACCTGAACCAGATATAGCATTACTGAAACCTCGCGCAGATTTCTATGAATCTGGACACCCTCAACCCCAAGACATATTCCTATTAATTGAAGTTGCAGATAGTAGTCTAGAATATGATAGAGATGTAAAAATTCCTCTCTATGCTAGTAGTGGGATTTCTGAAGTTTGGTTAGTTGATATTTATGAACAAGTAATTATTGTTTATCGCTACCCTAGCGAAAATGGTTATAGCGACATTCAAACATTAAATCGCGGGGAGAAATTATCAATTCAAACATTCCCCGAAATTAATTTAGTTGTGAATGATATTTTAGGATCAATAAGTGCATAGTAAATCCACAAATAACATGAAGATTGCATATTTCAATCTTAGTTATTTGGATTGCATAATTATTAATCAAAGCAATAATGTTTTTTTACGTCGCCGATAATTTTCCATGTACACGACATCCCAGCGGGAAAAGTTACTAAATCACCTTCACCCATTTTTACCGCTTGTCCTCCATTAGGAGTGACAATAATATTACCTGCTAAAAAGTAGCAAGTTTCTTGATCATCGTAAGTCCAGGGAAATGTGGATATTTCTTTTTCCCAAATTGGCCAGTTTAATACATCTAACTCAGTGAGATATGCCAGACTTGGTTGATGTTCGACTTTAATTTTCATTTAATTAAGTTGTATTTAACAATAGGATTGGATGTCTTCTCCACACTTATCTACTAAATAACATAATGCGCGAAAACGCAAGCCTACAAATTGATCATACAGTGGGTTTAGTTTGCACATGGGAGGAATGTGAGCAATTGTCCGACCAAAAACGGTGATATCACGTTCAAAAGGACATTGAGCAGGAATTGTTTTAGCAATCAATCTAGCAAATTGAGGATCATTAATTTCGATTTCGTCGCACCATTGACGTAATTTCTGCAATAAATCAAACTTAGTTTTAACTGCAAGGTTGTCTTCAATAGGGTTAACAAAACTAGAGAGAATTATCGGTTGACTATTTGTTTTCAGCATGATTATAAATCCTATATGGATGAGATTGATAAAACTTTGCCAATGTAGCAACTTGCACAACAAATTATCTTGGTAATTTGTACGGAAGTTGAGAAACGGTAAAGCAGTTGAACTAATTTTTATTTAAACTGGCTTTGTGTTGAATAACTGTTCAGTTGAATACAAAATAACAAAGAAAATATAAAAATGGTATAGTCTTAGCTTATGGATTACTGATATTGAATATAGTAATCTCATATATGAAAATCCTAAGTCATGGTTTTGAAGCTGTACAGTCATCCCTAGTGCGGAATTTAGAATTTAGAATGAATACAGCATAAGCTTTTTGTCAGATTCGGAATGGTTCATTAACTTACGCCGTACTGTACTAGCCTTCCTTTCTAGCTAGTAGTCTGTCAAGAACTAATTGACGGGTTCATTTGTTGCCATTTTGATTCTTCCTTCTTCCTTCGTGTCCTTCGTGCCTTCGTGGTTCGTTTCTTATCCGTCAAAATTTATTTGACAGACTACTAGACTGTATAACCATTAGGAAACAATGACATTAATTTTAGGTGATAGAAGATCAAGAAAAAAGTTATGGAAGTCACTTTATACCAGGGAACAGGGAACAGTTTTCTTCCTTCTTCCTTCGTGTCCTATCTCTATGGCTCCTGCGTCGCCACGCAAGCTATCGAGACGCTTCGCAGTAAGCGAAGGAAGCTATGCCGAAGGCTTTACGCTCCTATCCCTGCGGTTCCGTCAGGGATACGTGATTCATTAACTCCTGACTCCTAACCTTCACAAAAAGACTTTTATGGCTTACGCTACGCTATCAGCAAGCCTTATATAGCAATCCTATTTGATTTATAGGGAGGTTCAGATGCCCAACTTCTTCAAGAAGTCGGGCATCTTTGTGTTCCTAATTCATTTACGATTCCTATATGAGATAAGTGCTGTATATTTATAAGATGTTTATTCAAGTCACTAGGTAGGCTTGTATATATGACATTATCAAAACAAGTAAAAAATATTTATACCATAGCAAACTACTAAGTAAGATTTGGGCATTATAAACATCAGGGGTTAATAATTTCAGGTTGCAAATTATGGTTAATACAATTTTTCTGGCTCAATCTTCTGAATCAAAGATCACAAAGACGAATAAAGCCTTACCTATTAGTGAGTCCCAAGGACTATCATTACTACTATTTGCTAGTGGTGGACTGGTTTTAGCTCTAGTTGCTGTCATTGTCTACGGTAAAATTTTAGTAAAGAGTGGTGATAAAAAACTGCAATTTGAACAATTCCGCACGAGAGAATTAGAGAAAAAGCTGAAGTTAGCTTTAGAAACTATTCGCAAAATGGAAACTAATCCAGATTTAGTTCACTCACGGGATTTCAACCTCGATTATCTGCGAATGCGGATGTCAGAGGAGGTATTCCATTTTGCTCTAGTTAATCAAATTAAAATCAAAGTTAAAGATAAGATATCTGAAGCACTACGTCCTAGTCAAGCTAACCAAGGATCTGTGGGAATTGCTAGTAGTACTGGGAAGCAGGTAGATGAGACTTTCGAGATCGAGTATGAAACTGGTGTAGCACCTAACATTGTTAAGCGGGTACTGTTCCGAGCGCAAATTCGGTTAATGAAGTTACCAACTCAAGCCACTTCTTCTACTATTAGTCAAATTATTAATTGTATAGAAACATACCTTAGCCCCAACGAAGATGATGATACTTGGCAACCTACTATTCAAGGTCGGATTGTTTATATACATTGGGATCAAAAGGCTAAACCTACACCGCTGCTGGTACTAGAACAATCAAATGAAGGGGTGAATGTGACATTTAGAACTAGCCGTCAAACCCCTCGGACTAGAAAACAGTAGTACAACACAGCGTAAATCAACTAAAGCAGTATGGAGTTGAATGAGATACAAAATTTGCCTAAGAAATCATACAGCAAGAGACTTTTAACTCTGTTACCCGTTCCCTGTTCCCTGCGATAACAATTAACAATTCCATAAAAAGCTAGTTTAGTCTACTTTTTTAATTGTTAATTTTTAATTCCACGTAACTTGTATTTAAGAAGATGGATAACCCAAATTAGGAGTTGTGATTAGAAGTAACATTTTGAGCATTACGGGTAAGAAGACCATCTTCCATTTCGACAATGCGATCAGCGATATCTAAGATCCGGTTATCATGAGTTACTAATAAGATCGTAGTTCCCTGTTCTTTAGCCAGATGTTGCATAATTTCTACTACATCACGTCCTGATTGTTTGTCTAATGCGGCTGTTGGTTCATCTGCTAATACTAAAGGAGGACGATTAACTAGAGCGCGAGCGATCGCTATTCTTTGCTTTTGTCCACCAGATAAATTATCTGGATAGTAGTTAATCCGTTCTTGTAAACCTACAGATGCAAGCATCTCTTCTGACTGAGAAATAGCTGCTGATTGGGAAATATTATTATTTAATTCCACAGCCATTTGCACATTTTGCCTAGCAGTTAAGAAACCCAATAAATTATGAGCTTGGAAAATATAACCAATTTTACGCCGGATATGTACTAGTTTGCTTTGACTAGTACCAGATAGTTCATCACCTAAAAATCTTAAACTTCCTTCTTGTACCGATCTTAACCCACCAATCAGACTTAATAACGTTGTTTTCCCTGAACCAGAAGGTCCAGTCATAATCACAATTTCTCCAGCATATATATCCAAATTAATGTCGAATAAAATCTGTTTTTTCAGAGATCCTTTACCGTAGTAGTGATTGATATTTTTAATAGATATTACAGGTTCTTTGTTGATCATAATTAAGGAGTTTAGGAGTCAGGAAGAAGGAATCAGGAATCAGGAGTCACAGAGTCAGGAGTCACCGAGTCAGGAGTCAGGAAGGAGTCAGGAGTCAGGAGTTAATGAACCACGAAGAGACGAAGGACACGAAGGAAGACGGAAGAAGAAAGAAGAAGGAAGACAAGAATATGGCGTAAGTTAACTAACTAACTATTGAAAATCCCTAAGCAGATTTTATAATCTTCTTGTTTAAGAATTAATAGCAAATTAAAAAATATCTGCTGGATCGGCAGAGCTTAATTTACGCATAGCAATCATCCCCGAAATAAAACACATTAAAATAGTTAACATGATTACCATGATGGCGCGATCATAACTCATAAATATGGGTAAAAGTGTAGCATCTCTAGCAACATTGTACAAAACAAGAGCGCAAGCAAATCCAGGCAAATAACCTATAACTGCTAATAAAAAAGCCTCTTGAAGAATCACCATTAGTAAATAATTTTGAGTGTAACCTATTGCTTTGAGAGTAGCATATTCAGATAAATGATCTGTAACTTCTGTATATAGAATTTGATAAACAATTACAGTTCCCACAATAAAACCCATAATTGTTCCTAATGTAAAAATAAAGCCAATAGCCGTACTACCTGCCCAATAATTCCTTTCAAATTCAATAAATTCTTCCTTGGTTAAAACATTGATATCTGTAGGTAGATAACTTCGCAATTCTTGAGCTACTTGCATAGAATCTGCACCTGGTTTTAATTTAATGATGCCAATATCAATTAATCCCCGTTGACGGTTATTGAAAATCCGCAAAAAGTTAACATCACTGGTAATTAAATTTCCATCTGCGCCAAAAGATGCCCCTAATGTAAATAATCCACCTACCTTAACTTGTCTTCTTCTCACTTCTGCTGTGACAACTTTTCCTTGATTAAAACTATCAGCGATAGGACCATACTCTACTCTGGAAGAACGGTCATATAAAACCACATCAGGAAGTTTGAGTTTATTTAAATTTTCATCTACTCCAGGTAAATCAAAAAGATTAACTTCTGGATTCATGCCGAAAATTAAAATACTTCGAGGGCGGCCTGTAACGGGATTTCTCCAGCTTGTATAGTCTAAATATAAAGGATGTACTGACTGAACTTGTGGTAGATCTAATGCCTTATATAAGCGACGTTGGGAAAATGTTTTCATTGACAGAACAGCATTAGATTGACTGTTAATTAAAACCACATCTCCTGCTAAACTGCTGTGCATTCTCACGTTACTGTAATAGAGTGCATCCCGGAAACCTAGCTGCATGAACATTAAAATATCAGCAAAGGCAATACCGGACAAAGCTACCACTAAGCGAGTTTTTTCTCTTGTCAGTTGTAGCCAAGATAAAGGTATTTTTAATGCCATTTTCTCAACCTTATTATCTGGATACTAATTAAGTAGTTAAACATCAATATTTTTCACGAAAATAGGAAGTTAATGCTCATTAATTTCGACCGTAACTTTAGCATTAGTTAAACCAGAAACTTGCTTGGTAAATTCTGGAGATAGGGCAATTTTTACTTCTACAACTCTGGCATCAATATCTGCGGCTGGATCGTTATTTAGGACATCTTTTTTGCCAATTTTTCGACCAATTGAGGTAATTCTGCCTTTTAATTGCCCACTAAATGCGCCATTGTCACTAGAGATAGTAGCAGTCTGACCTAAACGCACTTTATTAATACTATCTTCAGGAACTTCTGCGACTACAAACATCTGATCTGTTTGTCCAATTTCCGCAATTCCATTTGCACTCATCATTTCCCCTGATTTGGTGTGAATTTTTAATATTTCACCCGAACTAGGAGCTTTAACATAGCTTTGCTGAAGTTCTACTTGGGCTTTTCTCATTAAAGCAATGGCATTAGTCACTTGAGCTTGAGCTACTTGGACATTTAGCGGACTAACTACTAAAATTCTGCTCAATCTTTCTCTCTCTTCGTCTATTTGCCTTTGCAAAGTAGCTACGGTTTTGTTACGGTTGGCTGTAGCTTCAATTAACTGCTGCTGTAAAGTCGCTAAAGTTTTAATTTGATTAGCTCTAGCTTCAGAAACTTGTTGTCGGATTGTGTCTATTGCCCGTTTTAAACTAGCTTCACTTTCGATAAATTGTTGATTAGTCGTAACTGCACTTAAACGTCGGCGATCGCGTTCTTGCTGAGAAATAGCACCTTGTTTGTATAAAAATTCATAGCGTCCATAATCTACTTGAGCATTCCGTCGTTCGGCTCTAATCCGCGCAACGTTAGCTTTTAAAGAGTTTCTTTGTCCCATTAGTTCGGCTTCTAGTCGCATAACTCCTGCTTCTTGGGCAACTTTTTCGCCACTTAACTGGGCAGCAATTCGGCTAATTGTCGCCTGTTGAGCCTCTTTTTCCCCAGCTAATTGTGCCTGCAATCGAGAAATAACGAATCTTTGGGCCTGAGCATCTCTTGGTGGACCAGCGCTCACTTGGGCTAAATTTGCCCGGGATTCTTGCAGTTTCGCTTTGGCTTCTTCCACCACTGCCATACTAGTATCCCGACTATCTAAAATAGCTACAACTTGCCCTTGCTGTACTCGTTGCCCTTCTCTAACTAAAAGTTGCTGTACTCGTGAACTGCCTGATAAACCTGCCGGAGCAGCAAGTTTAATTACTTCTCCTCTTGGTTCTAAGCGTCCTATAGCACTAATAGAATTAGGAACTGGTGCTACAGATACAGCAGAAGTCAGTTTTTTTAATTGTTCCATTCTGGCTGTAGCCAGAAACCCGGCAGCTATAGCTACTGGTAGGGCTATGGCAATACCTAACCAAATTTTAGGCTGCTCAAGTGCCTTTTCTGGAGATTTTGGTTTTTCATTCACCCTTGACATGATATTTAACCTATTTATCTGAATTGTGGTGATGAAACTAAAAAAGTAAATTAGCTGTAATTAAATTAGTCCCTCAAGGTCTTAATTTAAAACTTAGTTATGAACTTAGTAAATCATTAAAATTCACAGCAAATTTCATGCAATATCTACACCTTTTTAGGCTTTTGTTTTGGCAATTTTATAATTGTTGTTAGGTGATGATAACTTTACATAAACTACACTTTGTGGTCATTCAAGTGTATTATCTTGACATGAAAATTCCTGTCTCAAAGCAACCTGGTATACAATTGGCAGATTTAATAAATCAGAGTAATGAATAAAGGTTTTAGACTCCCATTATCAGGATTAATTGAGGAGGAATTGAGAGTTTTTGTGAAATTACTGATAACTTAAAAAACATCCGGTTAATTTACTACATTTGTTCACAAAGATTAACAAGGTTTAAAATTTACACAAGGATATAAAAATAGGTGAGAATTTTCCAAATTACAAATTATCAGCCTCAACTAGATAACTAGAAATCTGAGTGATTAACGTTAGTTTTCTCTCCTAGAAGTATCTGTGGTGATTACTTCATGTAAATTCTACATTTATCAGTTGAGAGAAAACGTAACGCAGCTTACAAATAAAGTAATAGCAAACTATGATTTTTTTGATTATTGTGATTGATATGATGATCTTTGATGTGATTTTTTTAGATAATCATCTAAATCACAATAATCATTGTCTAATTTTATAGAAATTCACCGGAAATTACATCGGTAATTCTGGTAAATCAAATAAAACTGTAGTCATATAATTTTCTGCCCAATCTGAACCAAAAGCCTTTTCTAAAACTCTACGGGTTTTGTCATTTTGTTGTTGTTTGGTACAGTAATTATGCTGTCCGGCGATAATTGCAGTTACTTTTTCTGGTGTAACTGGACTAGAAGCTATAGCTTCTGTACAATGTATTTCTAGAAATGATTGAACGTGGGAAAGAAACATAGTTTCTTCTTCTGGAGACGCAGGACGAATAAAAAGACAAAAATCAGAAAATATATTTCCCCACTCTGGTAATTCACGAGGTTGTGAAAATTGGGATGTGGTTAATTTACTGAGTTGAGAATTATAACCATCTGGTAAAATCCGCTCTAAGTTTACCGGAGAAAGATCAGCAATAGCGGCACTAATTTGACCTCTACCTCCGACTAAATCACAGCCAAACATGGGAATGTCATATTCTGGACGCGGAAACATTACACAGTGGAGAATATCTAACATATTCCCTACCCTTGCTAGTTCCAAGTGCATTTTGCGGAACTGGGGAGTTTGATAACAGCGATTTTCTATAATCAGTTTTTCCCCTTCTAATTTACCTTCTACATATCCCAATTCCGCAGGTAAATGGTATGGTGATAAATCTAAGTGTTTATGCCAAACTGCTTCAATACAATCAGCCAGTTTATGAATTAGGGGGTGTTGTTGTTCTCTGAGGGAAGGTGTAGAAGACATATTATTTAGAAAATACAATCTATTTCCTAGTTTACAATCATCTGCACCATTCTGTTCTGCCTAGAAATATAAATAAAGAGTTGTAGTATGGGCTGATCATGAAAATAAATTTATGTGACAAAAATTGCAATTATATTCTGTAATATGATTAATTATCTGGGATACTGAATTGTAATATGTTAATATATAAATACTGACTCAAACAATACTTTTGCAGAAGCTAACGAAAAATAAAAAAAGCACCATTAAATCTAAACCCAATAACTTAGAGGAATTATGAAAGCAATTAAAGTAATGGCAACCGTTGATTTGCAAGGAAGTCTGTCTTTAGATAAACCATTAAATATTATTCAAAATAGCCGTGTAGAAGTTATTATTCTTATTCCAGAAGCAGTAGAAACTAATGAAGATCATGAACAAATTGAATCTAAAGAACAAATAATTCAAGATTTTCGTCAGTCTTGGCATGAAGCAATGACTGGACAAACAATTCCTATTTCTCAACTTTGGGAAGGAATTGAAAATGTCTGATATCTCATTTATTCAAATAGAAGTAACACTAAGATTCCAGCGAAATTTGCGGAAATTAGCCAAGAAATATCCAAAAATTCACAACGATATTCAACCAGTTATAGAACAACTACAAAAAGGAGAAATACTTGGTGATTGCATTCCCAAAATCGGTTACGAAGTTTTCAAATTGCGCGTTAAAAATAGTAACCTTCAAAAAGGTAAAAGTGCTGGTTATCGTCTCATTTACTATGTTAAAACCGCAACAGCTATTATTTTGCTAACCATTTATGCAAAATCTGAACAAGCTGATATTACCCCAGATGAGATCCAAAGTATTATTTCGGAATATGAACCTGAAGATTGACACTTATTCCCAAAAATCTGTAACTTCATATCCCAATTCCCCGATCATTTGCTGCAATAGGGGTAAACTCAAACCAATAACATTACTGTGACAACCCTCTATTTTCTCCACAAATAAACTTCCAAACCCTTCTAAAGCAAACGCCCCAGCACATTGAAGTGGTTCACCTGTAGCTACATAAGCTTGAATTGCGCGATCGCTCATTTCTGCAAAATACACTCTAGTAACTTGACACTTAACCAGAGTTTGATTTTTAGTAGTATCAATCAAAACATGACCTGTATACAAATCACCAAAATTACCTTGCATAAATTGCCAACGAGCGATCGCTTCTTGAGCATTTGCTGGTTTACCATAGATATTACCATCAATAGCTAAAACCGAATCACAACCCATAATTAAACATGATGGAAACCGAGAAACAACCGTTTCTGCTTTACATTTAGCCAGAGTATTTACTAACTCCTCTGGTTGAGTAATGGTAATTTGCGACTCATCAAAATCACTAGCACAAATAGTAGGTTTAATTCCCACAGTTGCTAATAATTTTTTCCGAGCAGGAGATGCAGAAGCAAGCACAAATTGGGGAATTTTCATAAATTTCTGTATAAGTAATTTTTGGTAATTGATAATTGTTAATTGTCAATTACCAGCAGTTCTAATTATTAATAAACAGTGAAAGAACTCACAACTTCATCAATCATGCGTTGGAGTTTTTTCCAACGTCTTTCAGGAATGGAAGCATTAAAAGTAAAGAGCTTACCACGACTTACAGCCACACTAGAGATATTGTGTCTTTCTTGTCCGTTGGGAAATTTAACTTCATATTCTAGAAAATAGTAAATTTTACCATTTACTTCCCGTTCAGCCGCATTGATTAATTCAGCAGTCCGGCCAGAATCTACAGGAGCAAGAGCCGCTTTTCCTAATTTATAACCAACTTCTGTTGGTGTTCCCAATTCCGCCAAAGTTTTACCACTGGGAACAGGACTAATGACCACAGAAACATTTTCTGATACTTCAATTAAATCATGAAATACCACATCAGGTCCATCACCAACTTTAACTTGTAACCAACCATTAGGATAAGAAAACTGATACCCGTCAGCACTATCCACAAAGCTATTAAATGCAGCCGCATTAGCTAAACTGGGACTACTCAAGCTAAAGCTCAACACCAATAATAAGATAAACGTAATTCTTTGCCACATTTTTGTTAAATTCCTTTGAGCCGTCAGCAAGACAAGGTAAGAATAATTGCAAGTTTTCATTTTCTCACTAATCTGGACAATGTGGAGACTTTCCTTTTGCCTCTTCAGACTTTGTAGGTATGTGTGCTACAATCAGACAGTCTCGCACCTTGTGGTTAAATAAAAAGCCTCTTTGTTGTCAAAATCAGCCGCAAGCATTTAGAAAAGTATGAAAAAAGTTGTCGTTGGTCTTTCTGGTGGCGTTGATAGTTCAGTAGCTGCCGCTATCTTACATAATCAGGGTTATGATGTAATTGGTTTAACCCTTTGGCTGATGAAAGGCAAGGGGCAATGTTGCTCTGAAGGAATGATCGACGCGGCTGATATTTGTGAACAATTGGGCATTCCCCATGAAATTGTGGATATTCGGGATGTCTTTCAAACGGAAATTGTTGATTTTCTAGTCACAGGTTATAGTGTGGGAATTACGCCGTTACCTTGTTCTCAATGTAACAAAACGGTGAAATTTGGGCCAATGGTGCAATATGCAAGGGAAAAATTAGAATGTACCAGCATCGCTACAGGTCATTATGCCCAAATTCGTTACGATGACGCTACTAATCGTCACCAATTATTACGAGCCGTTGACCGCAACAAAGATCAATCTTATTTTCTCTATGACTTATCCCAAGACTTATTAGGGGCGACAATTTTCCCCCTAGGTGAACTGAATAAAACCGATACCCGTAGAATCGCCACTGAATACAATTTAAAAACCGCCGATAAACCAGAAAGTCAAGATTTATGCTTAGTAGAAAGCAATGGTTCTATGCGGGCATTTTTAGATAAATATTTAGCTCCCAAACCAGGGGATATTGTTGATGAAACTGGTAAAATTTTAGGACAGCATGATGGTGTTCATCATTACACAATCGGTCAGCGAAAAGGCTTAGGTATCGCTGCGGCTGAACCTTTGTATGTGATTGAATTAGATGCTGTTAATAACAAGGTAGTCGTAGGCGATCGCACCAAAGGAACACAATCAGAATGTACAGTAAATCGAGTAAATTGGGTTTCCATAGCTGAACCTGCTACCCCCATTCGCGCTGAAGTGCAAATCCGTTATCGTTCCCAACCCGTACCCGTCACCGTCATTCCTCTCGCAGATTCCCGCGTGCGTTTAGTCTTTGATGAACCGCAATTCAGCATCACACCTGGACAAGCCGCCGTTTGGTACGATGGAGATCAGGTATTAGGTGGGGGAATTATCGAACAATTCAGTTGACCCAAATTGCGCCCCAAATTGCCCCCTACAGCAAATTGTCATCAAACCTGGAACAAGAACCCCACCCCCAACCCCCTCCCCGCAAGCGATGAGGGGGCTAAGATGTACCTTATATGATTGGAAATTGCCCTAAATTACGCCCTAAATTGCCCTAAATTGCACCCCAAATCATGTTGCATCCCACCCATAACCCCTAGAACCGCAACAGAAGTCATTCCAAAAAATCCGGTTCCTGGCGCACAATCATCTCATACAAAGATTGAAAACTAAACCAACCCAACTCCGAAGAACCGACTTGACTATGCGCTATCTTAGCATACTCTGGTTTAATTACTCTAGGTCTGCCGGCTGCTTCTGCCAATAATTGGGCTTGACAAGAGCGCTCCATAGTGATGAACCACCAAGCAGCCTCATCAATAGTCTTACCAACTGTCAATAAGCCGTGATTTTGGAGAATAACGGCTTTATTCGTGCCTAAAGTTTTACCAATGCGCTTGCCTTCTTCCGGGTCGAGAACAACTCCCGTATAATCAGTAAATATACTATGGTCTTGGTAAAAAGCACAGGCATCTTGGGTGAGCGGGTCAAGGAGACGACCTAGACTAGACCAGCTTTTACCATAGATAGAATGAGCGTGGGCTGCGGCTACCACGTCAGGACGGGCTGCATGAACTTGAGAATGAATAGCAAAAGCTGCGCGATTTACTGGACGATTACCGTAAATTACATCACCTTGCTGATTAACTAATATCAGGTCACTAACTCGAATTAAACCAAAGTGCATTCCAAAGGGATTTACCCAAAAGTGTTCGGGGTTTTCTGGATCACGGGCTGTAATGTGTCCAGCAACACCTTCATTAAATCCAAATCGGGAAAATAGACGCAATGCAGCCGCTAGTCGCTGTTGACGGTGCAATCTTTCTTCAGGAATGGAGGTAAATGTGGGAATTTGGGGAATATTGGGTTTTTGTATCGGTGTTTCTGTCATATATAGAAAAAGCGAACTAATAAGACGCTAGATAAAACCATTTACTCAGAAATAAAACATACTTAAACTACATAACCCAAAAATGGACAATTTTTGTAGTGGAGTTCAAAAAGTACATATTTTCAAAAATTAAATAGGAGTTCTATAATATAATTGTATCTCATTTAGCAGAGGTAATACTATGACTATTGAACAAACAGTTTTAGAAAACTTTCGAGAATTACCCACAGATAAACAACAAGAAGTTTTAGATTTTATTCAATTTCTCAAGTCTCAAGCATCAGTTCAAAAACCAATTTGTATATCTGATAATCAACAAGTTAATGATTTTTGGTCTGCTTTACAAGAATTTAGACAAAGAGTGGATTTAGAAAGTATTGATGATGATATTTTTGAAAATCTTCGGGATAAGTCACCAGGAAGAGATGTTAATTTATGACTCTAAAATATTTACTAGATACTAACATCTTATCTGAGGCTAAACGCCCTCAACCGAATGAGAAAGTAATGGAAAAGCTCAGGTTATATAGACAAGAAACAGCTACCGCTACCATAGTTATCCACGAGATGTTATATGGTTGTTTACGTCTTTCCTTGTCTAAAAAACGTCAAGATATAGAGGATTATATAAATGATGTGATTTTAGCACAACTTCCTTTATTTGATTATAATCTCAAAGCGGCACAATATCACGCCCATCAAAGAGCAAGGTTATAGCTCCTTCTTTAATCATTTTACATTGATGAGTGGTATCGTATCTTTTATGTGATTGTTGGGTTTATTCTATTTTATTTTTACTTGACGAATTAAGTGAAATTGCCAATAATAGAATTAATTGAGTAAATAAATGAAACAAGATGTATATCAAGAAGCTGCAAGTATTTAATTATAAGTCTTATTCCGACTCTGGTTCTGGGGAAATGGAATTTTCACCAGGTATCAATATTATTGTTGGAAAAAATAATGCAGGTAAAACATCTTTACTGGAGGTGTTGACTCTGGATTTTGAAAATGAACCGCATAGAAGTTTAAAGACATTACCAAATACTTCGACGATAGAAAAAAAATCGAGAATAGAAATTACTTTGCATCTTAGAAAAGGAGAATGGCGAAATTTTATCCAATATATGTCTCCTAATATTGGTATTCCTATTCCTAGTGAGACTGAAGAATATATAAAATCTTTAAACCTTATTGATAATAAATATAGAGAGCCATACATCGGACTTGGAAGTAACCATGATTTGATTGAAAAAGAGAAATCCAAAATCCACAGAGAATTTTGTATAGAACACCTTATAAAACTTCAAAGTTCATTAGATGATAATAATCAGGAAACAAAGATATCTCTTTATACTAATAAACAAATGGATGATATGAGTTTAACTAAATTAGTTAACTTCGACACATATGAAGTTGTTAATAGTAAAAAGTTTTTGCAAGTTGAATATAATACTCAAGATAAAGAATTTCATCTTTCAGAAGAAAATCAAGATGAGAATGATAACTTTCAAGAAAGTATAGGTTACAGTATATTTGATATATTTGTAAGTCGTATTTATAGATTTAAAGCCGAACGCCTAAATATTGATATTTGTAAATTTGAAAATAATGATCAACTAAAATCAGATGCTTCTAATCTAGCTGAGGTAATATGTATATTGCAAGGCAAAAATCCAGGTATGTTTGCAAAGTTCAATAACTTAGTTTCAACTGTTTTGCGTGAGATTAAGTGGATTTCTGCATTACCGAGAGATAATTCAGATGTTGAAATTAAGGTTTGGACGCTAGATACTCAACTTAATAGAGATGATTTATCACTTCCTCTATCTTCATGTGGAAGTGGAGTTAGTCAAGTCTTAGCAATTGTATATATCCTGGTTTCTTCTATTCATGAACCTAGAACATTAATTATTGATGAACCACAATCATTTTTACATCCAGGTGCAGCTAAAAAACTGATAGAGACTATTAAAGAATTTCCCCAGCATCAATATTTTATTGCGACTCATTCACCAGATATTATCACAACAGCAGACCCTTCTAATATTATCAAGCTGAAATATGAAAATTGTGAAACAACTGCATCAGTCATAGATGCAAAAGATATAGAGTTGCAAAAAGAGATTTTAGATGAACTAGGAATTAGATTATATGACGTTTTTGGTGCTGATAGTATTCTTTGGGTTGAAGGAGAAACTGAGGAAGAATGTTTTCCAATCATCTTTGAGAAAATATTAGATAAGCAGTTGAGGGGTACTAAAATTCTTGCAGTTCAGCAGACTGGTGACTTTGAAGGGACAAAGGCTAATCTTGTATTTGATATTTATAAAAAATTGAGTGAAGGAAGCAACTTATTTCCGCCAGCAATTGGCTTTCTATTTGATTCTGAGGGTAAATCAGAAGAAGATAAAAAAATATGGCAAGAGAGAAGTAAAAAACCTGTTGAATTTTTGTCGCGGCGAATGTATGAAAATTATCTACTTGATCCAGAAGCAATAGCAGCAGTTTTTAATGAAGAAAATAAATCTCGACGAGAACCACTATCAATACATATTACCAAAGTTGATGTTGAGGAATGGCTAGAGAAGAAAAAGCAAGAAGAAGGACTTTCAGAAGAAGAATGGCTATATAAAGTTCATGCTTCTAATATTCTTGAGCAACTTTTCTCAAATCTTTCTCAAAGAAAAATCAAGTTCTATAAAACAAGAAAACCTCATAAGCATTCTTATCGACTTACAAAATGGCTAGTTGAAAAGAAACCTGATTTTTTATCTGGACTTGCTGAAGAAATTGCAAAGATGCTTAATTATGAAGAGTGATCGCACCGACAGCCATAATTATAAACTATCGCCCATATCCGCCTGAGCTTGAAATCCTTTTCTGTATAGTTCAATTGAGGTCATTTTCTCCTCTTTAAATAATTTACTCAAAGTATTTATTATCCCACTGCAAAACCTGTAAACTGCCGCTTATAAGGAGCATGAAATCCTAAAACAATATCTTCTTTAGGTACACCAGCAGCCATTAATTCATTAGCAATACCAATTTCTGTACCATCTCTTTGTATCCAGATTTTATCATCTTTAATATCAACATGAATAATCACGCCATAGGTTCTAATTTGTTGTTTCCAACCAATATTTAATACTTGATAATGATGACGTTGCGTATCAAAAAGCAATTGAATTTCTGTACCATTAGCTGTATCATTGGTAGAATGATTGCTTAAAATATCTTGAATAATTTGTGAGTAATTTATTCTTTCCATAAAATAATCTCCTGGGTTAAAGAATCAAAAATTAAAACCTTAATTTGATATTCTTTTAAAGAGTCTTGAATAAATTGACGAGAGAAAAAATCTCGATATGTGTCTTCACTAATGGCTAAATATAAAATCCGTTCAGGTTGTTCTTTTTTTAATGCTAACCGATAATTGAGAGTTTGACCTAAAGCAAGATGAAATTCAGTTACTTCAGATGCACCTACAAAAGATTTCACTTCTACAGCTATTTGTTGACCTTGTTTTTGTGCTGCAAATAGTCTTTCTGCTCCTAAGTCTATAAAAAATTCGATATCATCAACTTTAAGATGCAGTGGATCATGGGTAATGTTCCAACCATCTTTTTCTAAAGCATTACGTACAGATTCATGAAATATATCTTTAGCCGGCATAAGCAAACAATTAATTAACATCAATAATTATATCTAAAATCTCTTTCAATCTCATCAAACATCAATATCCATAATTAGCTTCATGAAATTATCTCAAAAATTTCCTCATCTGTGTAAACTGTTTCATTCTTTTGCATCAAGTAAGAACGCAATGCGCGAAATTTGTGTGTAAAGATGTAGTCCTCAATAGCTTTACCAACTAAACTATCAGCAGATACACCTTCAGTTTGAGTAATTTCTAAAAGTGCTGCTTTCAGTTCTGGAGTAATGGCAATGGTTAGGGTATCTTGCATATTTTATCAGCGAGCTACATAGTTAATTATACATTAAATCGGGCTATCATATCTATTTTGCCCAAATAAAATCAAAAATTTACTTCTTTAACCAACATGAAAATATCTACCGATAAACAACGCAACCTAGAAAAGGCTTGGGTTTATTCAGCAGATAAATCTCTTTCTAAACCTTTTGATCTCTTTCCCCTAGATAGTTTCTTGATGTTTCTTAATATCGGCTAATATTTCATCCATTGTTACATTATCTAACCATTGATGACGTTCTTCTGTATAGTCTCCACTACCATTGTCAAATTGACGAATAAATCTGATAGCGTCAACATATCCTAAAGCATCTACCAGGGCTTTAAATCCTTTTCTGTATAATTCAATTGGGGTCATTTTCTCCTCCTTGTACAATATTATAGTCCTCAATAGCTCTACCCACTAAACTATCAGCAGATATACCTTCAGCTTGAGTAATTTCTAAAAGTGCTGCTTTCAGTTCTGGGTGTTCTGGATTAATGGCAATGGTTAGGGTATCTTGCTTATGTTATCAGCAAGCTACACAGTTAATTGTACAATATTCGGAACCTATTTATTATAGATAGACGTTAATATGAAAGTACGAGCAGTAATTCAGCGACTAGAAGCTGATGGTTGGTATTTAGCAAGAACTAGAGGGAGTCACCGACAGTTTAAACATTTTGGTAAACTTGGTACAGTTACAGTTTCTGGTAAACCGAATATTGATGTACCAATGGGTACATTAAAAAGTATTTGGAGACAAGCACAATTAGAGGAAGAATAATGCGTTATACAGTAGTAATTGAAAAAGGAAATACCAGCTATGGTGCTTATGTTCCCGACTTACCCGGTTGTATAGCCGTAGCTGAAACATTAGCAGAAGTTCAACAACTAATTGTAGAGTCCATAGAATTTCATATAGAAGGTTTAATAGAGTCAGGTTTACCAATTCCTCAGCCGACAAGTATCGCTCAAGAAGTTGAAGTTTTAATTTAAGTAGTAATATAGATATGAATAAATAGGGAAATTGGCAACCTGTACCTAAAAATAGTGGTAAAAAATGGAAACAATGAAATTGCTGGCACATATCGGCACAGATGGTATATTACAAATCCAAACCCATACAGAGTTTAGAGATAAATCTGTAGAAGTATTGGTAGTTGTCCAACCATTAGATAATACAGAAAGTACAACAATTAAACATAACGCTTGGGGAAAAATTACTACTAGAAAATCAATTCAAAATGCAATTAGTAGAATGCAACTATTAAGGAAAGAACTAGGTTTAGATAAAAACTTAATCCGTGAAATGATTGAAGAAAGACAAAGATTTTAATGCAGTTTGTTTAAGATTGTTCGGTAGCAATTAGCTGGTGTTTGGTAGATGAAAATAATGATTATGCTAATTCCATATTAGCAATGATGGTAGATTCTGAAGCATTTGTCCCAGGAATTTGGTCACTAGAGATTGCTAATACCCTTATTGTAGCTGAACGCCAAAAAATCATCCTAATCACAAAAATCACAAAAATCATAGTTCAGAAGAATTTCATATTGAAAAAATCATCCTAATCACAAAAATCATAGTTCAGACGATTTTATTTATAAACTAGTAAAAAAAATGTAATTGTATGAAAATATCAGAACTGCGTCAAAAAAGATAGAATATTCCTCTGTCCCCTTGGTGCATAACTGCCATGACAACCACCTCAGAAAATCCCTTTTCTCCCCAAGAAATAGCCTCAGAAGGCATCAAACCAGACGAATATACCGAAATTGTCCGCCGCCTAGGTCGCCACCCCAACAAAGCCGAACTAGGTATGTTTGGCGTAATGTGGTCAGAACATTGCTGTTATAAAAATTCCCGCCCCTTACTCAAACAGTTTCCCACCACAGGACCCCGCATTCTCGTCGGACCCGGTGAAAATGCCGGAGTTGTGGATATCGGCGACGGACTACAATTAGCATTTAAAATAGAGTCCCATAACCACCCTTCCGCCGTTGAACCCTTCCAAGGCGCAGCCACCGGAGTTGGTGGTATACTCAGAGATATCTTTACAATGGGGGCGCGTCCCATAGCCTTATTAAATTCTCTTCGTTTTGGTGATTTGAACGATCCCAAAACCCAAAGATTGTTTACAGGTGTAGTTGCGGGAATCTCCCATTATGGTAACTGCTTGGTCAGCGATGAAACATTTATCTGGAAAGATAAGCAGGGTGTACATTTTGATACCATTGGTAATTTTGTCGAATCGCGCTTACCTGCTGGTATCAACACCTTAGAGATAGAAGATGTTAATGCCGTTACAACCCTGTCTTTAGACCCAGATCAGCATACTGTAACTTGGCAGCGTATCCGCCGTATTTTCAAACGTTGTACCCAAAATCTCATTACTATCCGCACCGCTTTGGGGCGTAAACTGATAGTCACACCAGACCATCCCATGCTAATTTGTGCAGAAGGTCAATGGGATGTAGCCCCAGCACAATCTTTAAAAGTGGGTGATCAAATTCCCATTATCACCGCTTTACCCGCATTAAACCCAGGAGAAAACCAGGACGCACCCCTGGACTTAATTGCTGGTTTAAACCCAGAAGATGCTAGTGGTAAAGATGTTTATGTACAACTACCGGAAAATTGGCAAGTAACCGAAGTTGTGCGGACTGCATTGCGGTTAATTGAACCTTCAGCCACTAACCGTCATCAATATTTAAGCACTGGTAGACTGCCACTTTCTCACTTTTTAGCCTTAGAACTGCTGCTGAATGTTTCCCGTAGCGATGTTAGTCTATTCCGACGTGGCAAAGCTAACTATATGCAAGCAGTGATTCAGCCAAATGAATTATTTGCCCGATTAATTGGCTATTTCTTGTCTGAAGGCTGCGTTTCTCAAAATGGCAACACATACAAAATTATTTTCACCTTTGCCCACCATGAAACAGAGTATGTTGAAGATGTAATTGCTGGCTTGAAGCAACTAGGATTACGTCCCTGTGTAGAACAACGCGCTTCTACTATCGCTGTTTATGCAACTTCTTGGTTATTAGGACATTTCCTCAAGAATGTATGGCAATGTGGAACTCAAGCCAGTAATAAGGCTTTTCCCGCTTGTATTTTCCAATGGTCACAAAATTTGCAGCGTGAAGCCCTGAAAGGTTTACTGCGTGGTGATGGTTCAATGACCACAAAAACTAATGGTAATCATGCCAAAATCAGTTTTGGGACAACCAGCCATAAATTGTTTGAACAAACAGTGATCCTGCTGCAAAGTCAAAGAGTCATGCCCTATATTTATCAAAGACCAGCGGGGGAAGGAGAAATAGAGGGACGTAAGCACATTCGCAAACCATTATGGCAATTGGAAGTTAGTAATTTTGCGGGATTAAAAGAATTAGCAACTGTCTTTAGTCAACAGCGAAATGCAGAATTAGCAGTTGCCCTTAATCGTTACAATGGCAGTAAATATTCATTCCCACGCTTTACTCAGTCTGCGGCAGATATAGCTGTTGTCAAAATTAAAAGTATCGAATGTCAAGCCGTTGATGAATGTGATGTTTACGATGTAGAAGTAGATAACACCCATCTTTTTGTAACTTCATCTGGGATTGTTACTCATAACTGCGTCGGCGTTCCCACTGTTGGTGGTGAAGTGTATTTTGACCCCGCCTACTCTGGAAATCCCCTAGTTAACGTCATGGCGTTAGGATTGATGGAAACGCCGGAAATTGTCAAATCAGGGGCTTCAGGCTTAGGAAATCCTGTGCTGTATGTGGGTTCAACCACCGGACGGGATGGCATGGGCGGCGCGAGTTTTGCCAGTGCCGAATTAACCGATGAATCAATGGATAACCGTCCTGCGGTACAAGTAGGAGATCCATTTGTAGAAAAATCTTTAATAGAAGCTTGTTTAGAGGCATTTAAAACCGGGGCTGTAGTTGCAGCACAAGATATGGGGGCTGCGGGTATCACCTGTTCAACTTCCGAAATGGCTGCTAAAGGTGGAGTCGGCATTGATTTCGATTTAGACAAAATTCCGGCGCGGGAATTGGGAATGATTCCTTATGAATATCTGCTTTCCGAATCCCAAGAAAGAATGTTGTTTGTAGCCCATAAGGGACGAGAACAGGAATTAATTGATATTTTCCACCGTTGGGGACTGCAAGCGGTAGTTGCAGGGACGGTAATAGAAGAACCCATTGTGAGAATATGGTTTAAAGGGGAAATTGCCGCAGAAATCCCCGCTGATGCTTTAGCAGAAAATACGCCTTTGTATGAACGAGAATTATTAGCAGAACCCCCTGAATATGCCCAAAAAGCTTGGACATGGACAAGTGATAGTTTACCTTCTTGTACTGTTGCAGGTATTGAGATTGCGGGAAGTTTACAAAGTTGGAATGATATTCTATTGACTTTGCTAGATACTCCCACCATTGCTTCTAAAAACTGGGTTTATCGTCAATATGACCATCAAGTTCAGAATAATACCGTATTGTTACCAGGTGGTGCAGATGCGGCTGTTATTCGTTTACGTCCTTTAGAAGAACCCCAAAATCCAAAATCCAAAATCCAAAATCCAAAATCGGGGGTTGCAGCGACGGTAGATTGTAATTCGCGTTATGTTTATCTAGATCCTTATGAAGGAGCTAAGGCAGTGGTAGCAGAAGCTGCTCGGAATCTTAGCTGTGTGGGTGCTGAACCCATTGCTGTGACGGATAACCTCAATTTTGGTAGCCCAGAAAAACCCATTGGTTATTGGCAATTAGCGTCTGCTTGTCGGGGTTTGAGTGAGGGTTGTAGTGAGTTGGGAACGCCAGTAACTGGGGGCAATGTCTCCCTTTACAATGAAACTTTTGATGCGGAAGGTAATCCTCAACCAATTTACCCAACTCCGGTTGTGGGTATGGTGGGTTTAATTCCTGATTTAACTAAAATTTGCGGACAAGGTTGGCAAAATGCAGGGGATATAATTTATCTTCTAGGTTTACCTATTCAATCCAAAATCCAAAATCCAAAATCCAAAATTGAATTGGGTGCTTCTGAATATTTGGCAACGATTCATAAAACTATTGCTGGAAAACCACCAAGAGTTGATTTTGATTTAGAACGTCGTGTACAAAAAGCTTGTCGTGAAGGGATTCGCGCAGGTTGGGTAAATTCTGCCCATGATTCGGCTGAAGGTGGTTTAACTGTAGCTATAGCGGAATCTTGCCTTTCTGGGAATTTGGGTGCTGAGATTAATTTTCCGATTTCTGCAAATCATGACTCCCGTTTTGACGAAGTGCTATTTGGTGAAGGTGGGGCGAGAATTTTAGTTTCTGTGAGTGAAGAAAACCAAGAAAAATGGGAATCCTATTTACAGGAACATTTACCAGAGAGTTGGCAAAAATTGGGTAGAGTGGCTAATTCTGCTAGTTTGGAGATTTTAACGGCTGATAACCATAAATTACTCCAAATTAGTCTCGAAGATATGAACAATAGCTATTCTCAAGCGATCGCTAAACGTCTCGCTATCTACACCAATACTTAATCCATATCAAAAATCAAGGGTTCAACATGAAAATTTACAATTCATCTTTGATTCTTGACCAATTTACGGTAATGTTTTATTGAATGGTTAAAGATTTATTAAGAAGATAGGAGTCAGGACGTAGGGGCGCAGGGCCTGCGCCCAGTCAGGAGTCAAGAGAAAAATTAATTATTCCCTGTTCCCTGTTCCCCATTCCCCATTCCCATTCCCCATTCCCAGTGACTCGACACCCCACCAGGAGCGATACCAGCATGATTCCCATTAATTCCGTTACCTCGGATGAATACCCCGAAATTGCCAACAACCCAATTAACAGTCATCAAGAACGACCTGACAAGCCGGAAGAAGCTTGTGGCGTTTTCGGCATTTACGCCCCAGAACAAGACGTTGCTAAATTGACCTACTTTGGATTGTATGCGCTTCAGCATCGAGGTCAAGAATCTGCTGGTATTGCTACCTTTGAAGGTTCCCACGTCCATCAGCACAAAGATATGGGCTTGGTGTCTCAAGTCTTTAATGAAACCATCTTAGATCAGTTACCCGGAAATCTGGCAGTTGGACATACTCGCTATTCCACTACCGGTTCTAGTCGCAGAGTTAACGCCCAACCTGCTGTGGTGGAAACTCGTTTGGGTTTATTAGCTCTAGCACATAATGGTAATTTAGTCAATACTGTAAAACTACGAGAAGAGTTACTCAAAGATAAGTTTAACTTAGTAACGACCACCGACTCCGAAATGATTGCTTATGCGATCGCTCAGGAAGTCAACGCTGGTGCAGATTGGGTAACAGGAGCTATCAGTGCCTTTCATCGTTGTGATGGAGCATTTAGCCTGACAATTGGTACACCCGTAGGTGTAATGGGAGTCCGAGATCCTAACGGGATTCGTCCCTTAGTAATTGGTACTTTAGATAGCGAACCTGTGCGTTATGTTCTCGCGTCCGAAACTTGCGGTTTAGATATTATCGGTGCAGAATATCTGCGTGATGTCGCCCCTGGGGAATTAGTTTGGATCACCGAAAGCGGTTTAGAATCATTTCAGTGGCATCAACAGCCAGAACGCAAACTTTGTATCTTTGAAATGATCTATTTTGCCCGTCCTGATAGCCTGATGCACAACGAAACTTTATACAGTTATCGAATGCGCTTAGGACGAAAAATGGCGGCAGAAGCTCCTGTAGAGGCTGATTTAGTCTTCGGTGTGCCTGATTCTGGTATTCCTGCGGCCATTGGTTATTCTCAAGCTTCTGGTATAGCCTATGGTGAGGGACTGATTAAAAATCGCTACGTCGGCCGCACCTTTATTCAGCCTACCCAAGCCATGCGGGAGTCAGGGATTAAAATGAAACTTAACCCCCTCAAAGATGTCTTGTACGGTAAGAGAGTAGTAATAATTGATGATTCTATTGTTCGGGGAACTACTAGCCGCAAACTCGTTCAAGCTTTGCGTGATGCTGGTGTCGCTGAAGTCCACATGAGAATTTCTTCTCCTCCTGTAACACATCCTTGTTTTTATGGTATTGATACAGATACCCAAGATCAATTAATTGCAGCGACAAAATCAGTAGAAGAAATAGCCAAACAATTACAAGTTGATAGTCTGGCTTATTTAAGTTGGGAAGGGATGTTAGAAACAACTAGAGAAGATACTAATAGTTTCTGTTCGGCTTGTTTTACTGGTGATTATCCTGTTGCTATTCCTGAAAAAATGAAGCGTTCTAAATTGATTTTAGAAAAAGCTGTAGTTTAGATAATTCTATCATCTTGTGGGGTGGGCATCTTGCCCGCGCCTCAATATTTAATTGTCAGAATCAGGATATCCACCGATTAAAGGATTTACAGGATTTTTATTTGATGAACTATCATATCTTTTAAAAATCATCTACATCATCATTTATATAACATCCAGAAATTATCATATCCCCCAAATCAAACTTCTGAAAAATCCTCATTCAAACAAACTTTTTTCCTAAAAAACATTTGACAAAATCTCAAGATTGACATATCATAAAAAAGTGAAGATCTGTGTCGCCCATATATAATAACTTTTAAAAAACTCAATCCTGTACATCCTCAAATCCTGGATATCCTGATTCTGACAAGTATTAACAAAGAAAGCATTACAGCAATAATTCATCAAGGTGATGATTTTGGTTATGTTGCAGAATGTGTAGAAATATCTGTAGTTACCCAAGGTGATAGTTTGGATGCAGTTGTCAGCAATTTGACCGAAGCAGTTTCTTTGCACTTGGAAGGAGAAAATCTCAATGATTTTGGATTAAGTGAACATCCTAGCATTCGCTTTGTCTTTGAAGTGCAACCAATTTATGCCTAAATTAAATTGTCTGAATCAGGATACCCAGGATGAAAGGATGTACAGGATTTTTATTTGATGAACTATCATAAAACCTCGCGGTAAGTGGGAAACGAGCGTGTCTTTAGACCTGAGAATGTCAACTATTTTCAATATCATCTAAAAATTACATCCCGTATATCCTGATGTGTGAAAGTTATTTCGCGCAAAGTTGCAAATAACATTGTATTGGTATGATGAACAGGGAAAAAGATTACCAACTCCTGAAGAATTAGCGCAACAAGAAAGATTAAAAGCTGAAAGATTAGCGCAAAAATTACGTGATTTGGGGGTGAATCCAGAAGACATTTAGGAAATTAAAAATTTTTAGATTTTTTCGATTACAGAAAGATAGATTGCTATTCTTCGCAAATTCTAAACACAAAGATCCCCGATTTTTTGGTAAAGTCTGGGATCTAATTATTTCTCGTTATTTTACCTAATCTAAGTTTTCTTTGTCTGAATTATGATCTTCATCAGATTTTTTCATTCCTTCTTGGAAATTTCTGATACTTTTTCCCAAAACTCCCCCCAATTCAGGAATTTTCTTGGGTCCAAAAATCAAAATTGCAACTATGGCAATTATCACTATTTCCGTCCATCCTAATCCAAACATGATGATTTTCCTTTTTAATCAATGTAATTAACTAAGGGTAAAGCAAAAGCTCAACCCTTACAAACTAGGAACTGGAGATTTCTATCCCTAACCAATCACTTAATTCATTCGCTAACCATTCTAATTCCACTTCAGATTTGATAATTTCCTTATCAACAGATATTTCAAATTTTTCTAATCCTGCCCAAATTACTAATTTTGGATGGACTGTAACTTTGTCCCCTTCAGAATCTATCTTAAAATGTTGAGGAGTATAAACTAATTTATTAATGTTTTCTTTGGGGGAGGAAATAGCTTTAATTTTTTTCCCAAAAAGATTATGACTGCGGGATATTTTTTGCTGATTGATGCTGATTTTAAGACTGCCAAACCAAAGGTATAATATACCGTATATTATAGCACATCCAGCAGTCCAAAAAGGCAAAGAAAACAAGGCAAAGAATATATTTATAGGAAAAGGACCAGAAAGAGCGCCATGAGTCCAAAAGAAAATAAATGAATTCCAAGCTATGGCAAATGGAATCAAACATATAATGACTGGGTGAAACCCCAACGAAGGAATATTAATTTCCAAAAATTCGTCATTTTTTATTAATTGAATTTTACTACCTGCCGGTTTACCAACAGGTAAAGCTATGATTTCGCTATATTCTGGATATTCTAAAGCTGTGAGTGCGCCAGTTGCAGTAGAAAACCGCTTTTCTAAACTTGGTTCTGTGATTCGCTGCAACCAGTTTGTAAAACTAGGACTAAGATTACCAACTTCTGCAAATTGAATCCGAAAATCCTTTTGTGGTAAATCCGCTGGGTTAGTCCCTGTCACCAAATAAATTATCGTGCATCCTAAACTATAAAGGTCAGAAGCGGGAACTGTACGCCCTCCAAACTGTTCCTGTGGCATATAACCATAAGTCCCGACAATAGTTCTTGTCCCTCCTTCTGCTGCTAAAATAGTTTGGACTGAACCAAAATCTATTAAATAAACCTGTCCGACACTATTGCCAGAGCGCTCTCCTAATAAAATATTGCTAGGCTTAATATCACGGTGGACAACTGGTGGATTTAACTCATGTAAATATATAAGAATTTCTAAAACTGATGAAGCAATTTCTTTAACTTCAACTTCTGTAAATTTCCTCCCAGCTTGTAAATATTGTTCTAAAGTTTTGGCAAAGATATAAGTCTGAACCAGGGCAAATCCTTTATATGTAGGGGAATTAACCTCAAAATAGTCTAAGTAAAGAGGAATCTGAGGATGTGATAAAGATTTTAATGTTTGGGCTTCTCTCTCAAATAACTTCAGATCATCCCATTCAAAATCATTACTAAAAGCAAGTAACTTGACAATTACGGATTTTCCAGTTACTAAATCAGTAGCTAAGAAAGTCCTTCTCCCGGCTTTTTTGCCTAGCTGTTGTTGAACTTCATAGCGATTAGCTAATATTTCCTTATTCATCATCCTGTCCGTTTGCTGATGTTACTTATTATCAGTATAATTACCAAAATTATCGTCTCTATTCCCAACTGTTAATTTTTAATTGTTAAATTTTAATTGCTTATGCCTTCCCCACTTTGGCCTTATATTACCCCAGGTATTCCCGACGAATTATTTGAGAATTTACCAGGTATTCCCCTGAGTCAGCGAGAATTAAGATTGCTGTTGATTTCCCAATTGCGACTACAAGCCGATTCTGTATTGTGGGATATTGGCGCAGGAACAGGTACAATTCCTATAGAGGTGGGTTTATTGTGTCCCCAAGCACGGGTGATTGCTATCGAAAGGGATGAGGATGTTGCTAACCTAATTAAACGCAACTGCGATCGCTTTGAAGTTAAAAACGTCGAAGTGATTGAAGGTAGCGCCCCAGAATGTTTAGAACACATCAAGTTACTACCTAATCGCATCTGTATTGAGGGAGGAAAGGCCATACAGGAAATTGTCCAAGCTGCATGGCAATATTTACCATCCTCTGGGCGAGTAGTCGCCACTGCTGCTAATCTAGAAAGTCTGTATGCTATTTCTCAAAGCCTTTCTCAGTTGAGAGCTAGAAATATTGAAGTTGTACAGTCAGCAGTTAATCGCCTAGAAACACGAGGTTATTCTCAAATCTTTGTAGCAGCCGATCCCATTTTCATTCTCAGTGGTGAAAAACTAGATTAAACAATTGAAAATTGAAAATTGACAATGATGGATTGGACATGGATAAAAGTCAGAAATAAATCTGTTCTACCTTCTATTTAGTTTTTTCCTTTGTTTCTTCTGCTCCCTAACTCCTCTCTTCTGACTCCGTGACTCCTTACCCTCATTTTTAATTGTTAATTGTTAATTGCTTATGCCCTGGCCTCGAATTATTAGTGGAATTATTGCGATTATCATGGCGCTATCTTCAACCCTCTTGGGGGGTTGGTACTTTACGATAGCGATCGCTATTGTCGTCTTTTTAGGTCAACAAGAATATTTTAATTTAGTGCGTTCTCGAGGCATAACACCCGCAGTCAAAACTACTATGATTGTTAGTCAAATTCTATTAGCAATTTGTACCCTAGATGGTAGTTTAGCCGATGCAATTATGCCCATAGCCGGAACACTTATTTGTTTTTACCTACTTTTTCAACCCAAATTAGCCACTATTGCCGATATTTCCGCTTCTATTATGGGTTTGTTTTATGTAGGTTACTTACCAAGTTATTGGGTACGGTTACGGGGAATTGAACACACTATTAGCAGTAATTTACCTTTAGGTGGTTATTGGCCATCTAATTGGCAAGATATTGGACAAGGTAATTTTACTTCTTTCCCAACAGGTTTAACAGCAACTATTCTCTCATTTTTATGTATTTGGGCTGCTGATATTGGCGCTTACATTATCGGTAAATGGTTCGGTAAAACTCGGTTATCAGATATTAGTCCTAAAAAAACTGTAGAAGGAGCAGTTTTCGGTATTATTGCTAGTGTAGCTGTGGCTATATTAGGATCTTACTTTCTTCATTTTCCCTACTGGTTAATCACTGGTATTACATTAGGTCTAATTATTGGTATTGCTAGTTTATTAGGTGACTTAACAGAATCTTTGCTGAAACGTGATGCCGGTGTGAAAGATTCAGGACAATTGATCCCTGGTCATGGAGGGATTTTAGATCGCACCGATAGCTATATTTTCACTGCACCTTTAGTGTATTATTTCGTTACATTACTTTTACCTTTATTAGAAAAAACGCTGTAATCCGAACTAAGATAAGATTTAATCTTCAGTTACTCATGTAACCCACAATAGCCATATAATTTAAAGTAAATTCAGGAAATATTGAGTTTTGATTTTTTGATGTTTATGGGTTAATGTTGATACGTCCATAACAAATCAGTTGTTCTGGCGTGATTAAAAGTTTTTCAAGATCAACATCTGTTCCTAGATTTATAATATAAGGAGAATTCTTCTGTAAAAGTACATCTTGATCGGTCATGACCTGAACCTTTGTTAATTGCAGTTTTTGACCATTGAGTAGTTCTAAGCCTAAATAAATATTGAAGAATGCCTCTTCTATCTCGGAGATTGGGATACAATGCAGGATCAATATCTGATTGTCAAGGGTGATTTTTCGCCAGGTAATGGACTTGGAATTTAGGCTGTATTCTGCTAATAGTGGAATCAGTACGTCATTTATAGCCGTTAATAATAATGGAGATGAGAGAGAGTTATTCAGATTCTGTTCCGTTATGATCAGCTTACCAACCACAGGTACTATTGCTGATAATTGCAAAGGTTGTCCTTTTAATATTGAGGCCACATTCAGTTGGATGTTTTCTGCCTGAAGTTCGATTTCTGTAATATGAATACCTTTGTATACCAAGTTACTGGCAGAAATTAATACCCCAGGAACACAACCAGAAAGCAATTGGCGATCGCTTGCTGTGATCTGTACCTCTAAATGAGATACTTGATTTAATTGGCTTCTTAACCATAGCTTAATCGCTGAGGTTAAAACCTTTGTAATTATCCTGACTTTACTGTTATTTGTTTTTGGGGAACTTGGTTGGGTCATTTTTCGACGGTTATATCAATGTAAATATGCTCAAAAACTGAGCATCTTAAACGATCCTTAACTTTAACATGGAAGTTTGTTAACAACAAAGTGCCAATATTAACAGTATAAAAATATTCAGCAGAAAATCAACAATTTAGACATGGAGGCCCGGTTACAAAAGATTTTAGCTCAATGGGGTATTGCCTCACGACGTGAAGCTGAAGAAATGATTAGGCAATCAAGAGTATGTGTTAATGGGGTATTAGCACATTTGGGTCAAAAAGTTGATCCCTCCCAGGACAAAATATCTATTGATGGTCAACCTGTAATAGTCCAACAACGTCCATCACTAATATACTTACTATTGCATAAACCAGTAGGAGTTGTTTCTACTTGTTATGATCCCCAAGGAAGACCAACAGTTTTGGATCTGCTACCGTCAGAATTAAGAACAGGATGGGGTATTCACCCTGTAGGCCGTTTAGATGTAGACTCGACAGGAGCATTGATTTTAACCAATGACGGGGAATTAACTTATGGACTTACCCATCCCAGTCATAGTATTTCCAAGACCTACCGCGTTGTAGTTCAAGGACACCCCCCAGCAACAGTTCTCGAAATGTGGAGTCAGGGTATAGTTCTGGAAGGAAGAATAACAAGACCTGCTCAAGTGCGTCTGATTGAAAATTATATTGATCAAAGCTGTTTAGAGATAGTTCTACAAGAAGGAAGAAACCGTCAAATTCGCCGAATAGCAGAACAATTGGGATATCCAGTCATTAAGCTACACCGAACGGCAATTGGTTCAATTCAATTAAAAACGTCAACAACAGGATTTTTGCCATCAGGTAAATATCGTCATCTCGGTGAAGATGAGATTAGTTTTTTAAAGAAGCAGATAATTCACACACCTATTAAAATAAAGCCGAGTTAAGGAGTAAAGGAAAAACATGAAATGGTTCTCAAAGAAGGATGAACAGCCAATCAAACCTTCTATCCAGGAACATCAAGCCGAAAAGTTAGGACAACTTGGCTCTCAACTAGCTTCACTACGGCAGGAAAAGGGTTTAACTCTGGATGAGTTAGTAGTATTCACTAGAATTCCTCGACGACTTTTGCAAGCAATTGAAGAAGGTAATTTAACTGACTTACCAGAACCAATCTATATTCAAGGACTAATTAGACAATTTGCAGACGCTTTAGGAATTCAGGGAGGGGAATTTGCCAGTTATTTCCCCATTGGTTCTCAATCAGTGGGTGTTCAGTCTAAATGGAAAGGCCAAGCTATTCCTCAATTACGTCCTATTCATCTTTACGTGCTTTATATTGTCCTGATTTTCTCCTCTGTAAATGGTTTATCCCAATTATTGAATAATGCCTCATTACAGGCAAATAACCGCCAAGTTCAACCAAAAACTCTAACCCAAGCGGCAGGGCAAGAAACAGCTAATAATACATTAATCACTAGTAAAAAGGATCAATCCGTACAAATTGGTGTTACTTTAAAAGCCTCATCTTGGATTAGTGTGGTTACAGATGGTAAAACCGCCTTTGAGGGAGTTCTACCACAAGGTTCTAGTCGCACTTGGAAAGCCACTGAGCAACTGACAGTAAAAACTGATAATGCTGGTGGTGTATTAATGAGCGTGAATCAGCAGGAAGCAAAGGAAATGGGAGAAGTTGGGAAAACTCAAGAAATCAAGATTGCTGCTAAACCGAACTAATTGTCAGTGGTCAGGAGGAATTGGAATTATCTTTTCTCCCCTTCCTCCTTTTGACTATTCGAGTTATAATTCTCAATTACTGTGCTTAACTAAGCAGTATTGATTGAGAATTGCCTAACTTATCCTTGTTTATGGGCGCGTCCATAACGGAGAGTGAGAGTTTTCAAGCGATCGCTTAATTCTGGCGTTAATACACCTGCTTGGTAACGCCATCCCCAATTTCCCTCCGCTGTACTCGGAAAATTCATCCGCGCATCAGTGGACAAACCTAATACGTCCTGTAAAGGTATAATCGCTTGATTGGCGATAGAACTTAAAGCTAATCTTATTAAATCCCAGTGTATACCATCAGGGCTGATACAACCCAAATACAACAATAAATTTTGCTTTTCGTAATCACTCGCAGTGTTAAACCAGCCTAGAGTCGTATCATTGTCGTGAGTACCAGTATAAACTACCGCATTTCGAGTGTAGTTAAACGGTAAAAATGGATTACCGGGATCAGAACCAAAAGCAAACTGTAATACCTTCATTCCGGGAAACTCAAACTGATCTCGCAGTGCTTCTACTTCTGGCGTAATAATCCCCAAATCTTCTGCTAAAACGGGTAACTTACCTAACTGCTTTCTAATAGTTTCAAACAAAGCTACACCAGGGGCTTTAATCCATTCCCCATTAATAGCAGTTTCTTCCCCTTGGGGTACAGCCCAATAAGCCTCAAAACCCCGGAAGTGATCAATGCGAATTACATCTATATAATCCAGCATTGCCTCAAAGCGTAATATCCACCATCTAAAGTCTTGCTTTTGCAATTCTTCCCAGTTATAAACCGGATTGCCCCATAATTGACCTGTGGCACTAAAATAATCCGGTGGTACACCCGCCATTAAAGCCACTTCTCCTGTTTCTTCATCTAAAGCAAAAATCTCAGGATTCGCCCACACATCAGCACTATCATGGGATACGTAAATGGGGATATCACCAATAATATCTACACCGTTTTCATTAGCATAATTTTTGAGTTCTGACCACTGCCGAAAGAACTCATATTGGATAAACTTGTAATAAAAAATCTCCTGTTCTAACTCTTGGGCAATTTTGGCTATTGCTGCTGATTCACGCTTTGCTAATTCTGGTTGCCAATTATGCCAGCTTTTACCATTTTGGGCATCTTTAATCGCCATAAATAGCGCGTAATTATTTAACCAATAGCCTTTATCAGCACAAAACTGAGCAAAAGCTTGTTTTTGGGTTGAATTGGTTTTAGTTTTAAAATCTTCACAAGCTTTAATCAGTAGATTCACCTTAATAGGGATAACTTCGTTAAAATCTACTTTATCTACCGAAAAATCTGGTAAATCTACCAAATCTTCCTTAATTAACAAACCCTCATCTAGCAACTTTTCGGGACTAATTAAAAAGTAATTTCCTGCCATTGCGGAATAACACATATAGGGCGAATTACCGTAACCAGTTGGACCAAGAGGTAAAACTTGCCAATATTGCTGATGACTATTTTTGAGAAAATCAATAAACCGATAAGCTTCCGAACCTAAATCCCCAATACCAAAACGACTGGGGAAAGAACTAGGATGTAGTAAAATACCACTTGATCTAGGAAAAGGCATATTTAACCTGAAATATAGGAAAACGTAATTGTTTATCAGACACGCATCGAATTTATCATGGACGAGTCAGTCTTGACCACAATGATCCCCAGATACCTGACTTCTCAAAGAAGTCGGGGATCTATAATTCTTTAACAATAACTGAACAATGACTTACAGAAATCCTGCACCTACTGTTGATATCATTATTGAATTAATTGATAGACCTCATCGCCCGATTATTCTCATTGAAAGACATTATGAACCTTTAGGTTGGGCGCTTCCCGGTGGTTTTGTAGATTATGGTGAATCGGTGGAAAAGGCGGCAATTAGGGAAGCAGAAGAGGAAATAGGCTTAAAAATAGAGTTAATAGAACAATTATTAGTTTATTCTGATCCCAGCCGTGATCCTCGTAAACATACTATTAGTATTGTATTTTTAGCAACAGCTACAGGTGAACCTTTGGCTGGTGATGATGCTAAAAATGTGGGTATTTTTGAGCATTGGTCTGTTCCTGGTAATTTGTGTTTTGATCATGACCGGATTTTGCGGGATTATTGGCAATATCGGCATTATGGGATTCGTCCGAGGTTGGGGTAAGAGAAATGAAAAGACTTATTACAGCACTTTCCGGTGTTATGAGGTACAAAAAACCCACCCCCAACCCCCTGACAAGTGTAGGTTTTTTACATTGCCTTGAGGACAAGACTTGGGGGACAAGAGGACAAGAGGACAAGACAGACAAGGTGACAAGGCAGACAAGGTGACAAGGGAGGAAAACCGGACAAGAAATGGATGATTGGTCATAAAACAAACCATAAATTGAGGATTTCGTGGATAAAATCCTCCTTGTCTACTGTCCCTCCTTGTCTTCCTAGTCTTGCTTTTACGGAGGACAAGGCAGACAAGGTGACAAGGGAGGAAAACCGTACAAATGAATGTATGATTAGTAACAAAACAACCCATGAATTGAGTATTTTGTGGATAAAATCCTCCTTGTCTACTATCCTTCCTTGTCTTCCCGGTCTTGCCTTTACAGAGAATATTAAAAACCTACACCTGTCAGCCCCCAACCCCCTCCGGTGCAAGCGATGAGGGGGCTAAGATGTACCTCATAAGAGCGGAAACCGCTGTAAGCAAACCCTACTTAATCTTTCTTGGCTCAATACAAATTAGGAAGGGTAAAATAGAAAGTTGCACCTTGATCGACGGCAGCTTCAGCCCAAACACGCCCGCCGTGGCGCTGAATAATACGCTGCACTATTGCTAGTCCGATACCTGTACCTTCAAATTCTTGTTGACGATGCAAACGCTGAAATACTCCAAACAGATTCTTAGCATAGTGCATATCAAATCCTGACCCATTATCGCTGATAAAGTACGTTCCTTCACCATCTATAACTTCATAACCTACTTCAATCTGGGCAACGGATTTTTTGCTGGTATATTTGATAGCATTCGACAACAGGTTGATCCAGACTTGTTTCAGAAGCGAAATATCACCCTGACATATAGGTAGTTCGGCAATTGTCAACTCAATTTGACGACCCTTCATATCCAGGCTCAAATCCTTCAGCACCTGTTGAATTAACTCATTGGGTAAGATGGGCTGACGGGACATTGTTTGACGATCCAGACGGGATAGGTTCAACAAATCGTCGATCAACTCACCCATACGTTTAGCATTATCTCGAATAATTTTTA
Organism: Dolichospermum sp. OTE_75_concoct_329_sub; assembly: GCA_031376645.1. GTDB lineage: Bacteria > Cyanobacteriota > Cyanobacteriia > Cyanobacteriales > Nostocaceae > Dolichospermum. Next base: position 52,944 of record JANMEE010000004.1, read on the forward strand.
AGTAACGATTGGCTTCTGCATCAAGTTGTTCACTGTAGTTTTCTTGGATCATTCTCGAAAAGCCATCAATTGCTCGCAAAGGCGATCGCAAGTCATGGGAAACAGAGTAGGAAAACGACTCTAAAGCTTTGTTTGCTGTCTCTAATTGGGCAGTCCGTTGAATTACCCGTTCTTCTAATTCCGCATTGAGTTGACGGACTTCTGCCTCTACTGCTTTGAGATCACTAATATCCCGGATGATTGTAGAAAAATATTCAACACTGCCATCTGCGGCTTTGTGAGCAATGATCATTTGAGAAACCGGAATTTCTCTACCTTCACTGTCTAACAAAGCGGTTTCACCAACCCATGTACCATTTTGAATAGCTGCCGGAATACCTTGATTTCGGATAATCTCTAATGCCCACTGGGGATGGTAATCGGGGATGCTGATGGTAGATATGTCTTCATCCAGTGGTATCCCTACCAGTTTCCTGGCTTGAGCGTTATTCCATAAAACATTGCCTTGGGGGGTAGCCATACCAATATGATCGGTAGATGCTTCTAGGATAGCAATCATGCGATCGCGGTCTTTTTCTGCTTGTTTGCGATCACTAATATCAGTAATCGTCCCCACATAGCCTTTAACCCGACCATGATCATCATTTTCTGCTACAGATTGTCCAAATACCCAAGATATAGTACCGTCACTTCTTTGAAACCGATACTCTAATTGGAAGGGGCGTTTTTCTTGAATAGATTGATGCCACTCACATAAAACTTGCTCCAGATCATCGGAATGTAAAGCTTTTATCCAGCCTTTACCCATTGCCTGTTCGGGATTCATCCCCGCAATTTTACACCAACGTTCATTTACATATAAACAGTTGCTGGCTGGATCGGTGCGAAATATACCTACTGGTGCGGCTATTGCCAAGGATACGAAACGTTGTTCACTTTGACGCAGGGCTATTTCTGTCCTTTGACGTTCATCAATTTCAGCTTGTAAAGATTTATTTAATTCTTCTTGCTGCTTTAATAACCGAGCATTGTCAATAGAAATAGCTGCTTGAGTAGAAAGTAAACGCAAAATTTCAATTCGCTCTGGGGTAAATGCGCTGGTGGTGAGATTGTTTTCTAAAAAGATAATTCCCGTCAGTTTTCCTTGGTTCAACAGGGGCGCACACATAATTGATTTGGATTGGTGCTGCACAATCCAAGGTTCAGATTGAAAGTGGCCTTCTTGAGCAGCATTGTTGAGGATGATGCTTTCTTGAGTGCGAACGACGTAATTGATCAAGGCAGTTGGCAAGTAAGAACTACTTTGTGCTGATTTCAATTCCAAGGGAATTGATTGCAAAACGGCTACTTGCTCATCACCAATCGCCCCAATCGCCTCAATTCGCCATTCGTCTTCTGTTGGTAAAATTAAGTACCCTGTTTGCGCCCCAGCATTCTCGATCAGGATGGTCATCAGTGTTGCCAGGAGTTTATCTAACAGAATTTCACTGGCAATTGCTTGGGACGCTTTCAACACCGTTTCCAAATCCAGTGCTTCTAACTTAGTTGCAGCCAATTGTGTACTGTCAACTTTACCTGTGCTGGTGTTTTCAAATCGCAGTTCTAGTAGTTGAGGATAGCGTCTTTCTAAGTCTTGGACTTTAGCTGTTGCCCCCCACCTTAAATAATCATACTTCGCCTCTTGCAGATAGGCTTTGGCCATTGTGATGCGGTTGTTTGCCAAATGAAACTTACCTGCTAATTCATTGGCTAAAGCTTCCTCCTGAAGATAGTTATTTTCTGCCGCTAGGGAGATCGCTTTTTCATAATAATCCATTGCCTCAATTTGCCGTCCTAAAACACGCTCCCGCTCGGACTCAACCAAATAAAACTTATGCAAATGATTCATCGGGGCATACTCCGCCCATCGCTGGCTTTTTGCCTGATTTATTGCTACTTTTTGAAGAATCAGAGCTTGTTTTTCTGCATCAGCTTCTTCATAGACAGCTAAGTAAGTTAAAGAACCATAAAAATAGATTAATGAATATTTAAAAGCCGCACTTAAAGCATTAGAATGTGCTTCTGCTAATTCAGCATTTTCAAAAGCTTGTTGATAGTCTTGAAACAAATAACCCAGAATTAACTTATTGAGATAAACACTACAAATAGCATACTGCACATTATTGGCTTGATGCTGCGGCATCATTATTTCCTCATCATAAGCCTTCCCAACTAAGCGACAGGGATTATCAGCCTTACCTCGCAAATTCAAAACAGTTTGGCGAAAAATTTTCAGAAAACTTAGAGCAGTTCCTTGACGAATTTGATGGATAGCCTGATCAAACATTTCTGTTTCTTGCTCCATCTCCCTCAAATTTCTACCCGTACAGAAAGAAATCCCCGTATAATTGTAGAGCGCGTAAGCTCCATGTTCTAACTCTCCAGTTTCCAGTCCAATTTGATAAGTTTCTAATAAGGGCTTTAATGAATCCTGGGCGTGTCGTTTCCAATGGCGAACAAAAGCATGAACAATGTTGTAAGTTTTGGCTTTTAAGTTCTTGTTTTTTAAGTCGTCTACTAAGGCCAATGCAGCTTCCCCTGATTGATAACTAATATCAATATCGCCTCCTATTCTTGCTTTAATTAAGCCATACCAAGAATAACTAGAAGCTGATGCAGGTGCATTACCATAATCAAGAGATAGCTCAATTTGCTTGTAGACAATAAGGGGAAATAATTTAGATGTAGACTGATGAGAAGCCGTGACAACTGTCACTAAAATCTGCATTATTGCTAAATAATTAAGGTTAGTCATCTCTGGGAGGTTAATTAATTCTTCCAGAGTGTATCTAGCAAACTTTCGTTTAGTTTCCTGCTGGATTTGTTTAATTATTTCTGGGCTGGGATCGTCGGGAAATTCGACACCTAGCTGCTTGAGAATTATTAGCGCAGTTTGTTCCGCTAAGGGTAAATTATTCTCAGCAATATAACTTTGAATTTTGACTGTGTAGACTTTTACCGTGTCTAAGGGGCTACGAGCTTGTTCTAATAAGATTCTTGCTTGTCCTTCCATTTGTGGAAAATCACCGATTAAGAAAGCCGCTTCCACTGCTTCTGAAAACAAATTCAAAGTGAGTTCATACTGGCTAGTCCAACAATCAGTTGCTAATAATTCAATTCCCTTATTCAAGCACTCAATAGCAGTTCCATAAGCTGTGGCAGATTTTGCTTTTTTGCCAGCGATTAAATTTAGTTGGGCAAATTGTTCTCGTTGGATTTCATTGCTAACTAGCTCAATAGCAATATTCAAATGATTGACAATTTCAAAAATTCTTTCTTCTTGCTCCGCCGTCGATGTTCCCGTTAATAGCAGTTCACCAATTTTCAGGTGCGTTTGTTTTTTTTGCGAATCTGGAATTAAAGAATAAGATGCTTGTTGAACCCGGTCATGCAAAAATTTGTAGCCAACTTTTAACATTTCACCAGATACATCTGCCTCAGATAGTAGTAGAGGAATTTTATAGGACTGATTAAGTGGTATAATTAAACCAGATTGCAATGCTGTCCATAAATCTATTGCTGTTTCTGATTGGGACTTTTCATTAATAATTGCCAAAACTTCTAAACTAAATTTATCTCCCACACAAGCAGCTAACTTTAAAACATCTTGGGTAATTAAGGGCAGTTTTTTAATTTGATTAACCATCAATTCAACGACATTATCAGTTATGTTAATACCTTGCATAACTTCAATGTCCCATTGCCAAAGACCTGATTTAAACTCAAAAAATAATAAATTGTCTTCATAAAGAGACTTGAGTAACTGAGTTAAGAAAAAAGGATTACCTTGGGTTTTATTAAAAACTAACTCAGCCAGTGGTTTTGCCTGAGCCACTGTTGTGTGTAGAGTATCAGCCACTAACTGGTTGACATGAGTAATATCCAAAGACAGGAGGATGATATTATTCACAATTACTCCAGTGTTTTCAATCTCCTCCAAAGTTTGAATTAAGGGATGAGTAGCACTTACTTCATTATCTCGATACGCCCCAATTAGTAATAGATATTGGCTCTCTGGGTCAATCATAATTAACTCAATCAATTTGAGAGAAGCTGAATCCGCCCACTGTAAATCATCTAGAAACAAAACTAGCGGGTGTTCAGGCTGACTAAATACATGAATGAATCTTTGAAATACTCGATTAAATCGGTTTTGTGATTCAGAGGGACTTAATTCAGGAACTGCTGACTGAGAGCCAATAATCCGTTCTACTTCCGGAATAACATCAATAATTACTTGGCCATTAGCACCAAGAGCTACTAAAAGTTTAGATTGCCAAACTGCTATTTTCTCATCGGTTTCTGTGAGCAGTTGTCCCATTAACTCCTGGAATGCTTGAATCAAGGAAGCAAAAGGTATATTTCGCTTAAACTGGTCAAATTTACCAGATATAAAATAACCCCGTTGGCGGACAATAGGTTTATGAACTTCATGAACTAAGCAAGATTTACCGATACCTGAATAACCAGAAACTAGCATCATTTCTGTGCTACCAGAGCTAACGCGCTCAAAAGCTGCTAACAAAGTAGTAACTTCTGTTTCTCGTCCATAGAGTTTTTGCGGGATAGAAAATTTGCTATATGAATCTAGCTGACCAATCGGAAAATGAAAAATCTCACCATAAGTTTCCCATTGAGTTAAACAAGTTTCTAAATCAGCTTTTATTCCTAAAGAACTTTGATATCTATCTTCAGCATTTTTAGCTAACAATTTCATCACAATATCAGCAACTACTGGAGGAATATTTGGATTTAAATATTGAGGTAAAATAGGTTGTTTAGCAATATGACAGTGAATAAATTCTAAAATATCAGCAGCATGAAATGGTAGAGAACCCGTGAGCATTTGATAAAAAGTCACGCCTAAAGAATAGAAATCAGTTCGGTAATCTAGGGAACGGTTCATTCTCCCTGTTTGCTCTGGAGATATGTAAGCCAGCGTTCCTTCTAATACTGTTGGATTTTTGAGAGTTAAGGTTTCTTGCGATAGAGCAGTTGCAATACTAAAGTCAATTATTTTAATTTTTTTTGTTTGTGAATTAAAAACAATATTGGATGGATTAATATCCTTATGAATTACTTTGGCGTTATGAATATCACTTAAAATTTTAGTTATTTGAATAGCTAGCTTGAGAAACTCTGTTAAGGTAAACTTGCTTTGAGCTATGATCTTTGCTAAAGATTCTCCCCCAAAATCTTCTAGGATGATGATTAAAGTATTTTGATATTGATGTAAACCGTAAACTTTAATCACACCTTCTATGGATAAGTTGTGGATAATTTCGTATTCAAATTTATATCCAGTTGTTTCCTCTGATGTGGGATATTCTTTCTTTAAAATCTTGAAGACTACAGGCAAAAAATCTTGTGTACGAACTCCCAGATAGACTTGTGAATTAGCACTTTCGTGGATTTTTTTCTGAATTTGATAACCCGGAATTGTAATCATAGTTCAAATACCTTCAATAGGTATATTAATGCAGAAATCCGGGTTGGTGCTCAACCTAGATTCTACAATAGCTAAAGTTCTAATTAATCCATTTATCCACACTGGGGGGATTCTCAACTTAAGTAAGTAGGAGTGTTTTTCAAAAAAATATCTCTTACTTGCGAGCAATAGCAAGGGTTGTTGGCTGTATTATTATTAATATCCTCACAAGAGTAATAGAATCGAGTATAATTAATTTGGCTAACTAGTAAATATTGACAGTAATGTAGTAGTCTGTCAAATAAATTTTGACGGATGAGAAACGAACCACGAAGGAACGAAGGACACGAAGGAAGAAGGAAGAAGGAAGAAGGAAGAATCAAAATGGCAACGAATGAACTCGTCAATTAGTTCTTGACAGACTAGTAGCTTAGTGAATCTCGTAAAAATAATATTGTCAATGGCTAGATATTTATATTAACATGAATGTTAAATTACTTGATGAACAATTGTAAGTATTGCCACTCATTTTTTTAGACCCAAGTATTACGTTACTTCCATCAGAAATTAACTTTTCTTAATAATACGGAAAAAGTTATGAGCCAATTATGTCTGTAACCTTTTTCTGTCCGATTTGTCAATTTTTAACTCCCTTAGTTTATTTTTAGGGAAGCCTGCAACTGGCACAGTGATGGCTACGCCCGCTGCATAATTCCTGAAAATGTTAGTTTGAGAATACTCAAAGGTTATCAAAGAGCTTTTTAAGTATGAGTCAACCCTTGAACGTGCTGATTGTAGAAGATTTAGAAGCTGATGCTATGTTAGTTATCTATGAACTACATCGTGGTGATTTTAATCCCATCTGGGAGCGTGTCCAAACAGCCCAAGAACTAAGTATAGCCCTAAATCGCTGTAGCTGGGATGTGATTCTTTCAGATTATCAATTACCTGGATTTAATGGACCTGCGGCTCTAGAAATTGTCAAGCAGAGTCAAAAAGATATTCCTTTTATTGTCGTTTCTGGGATGATCGGCGAAGTATCCGCTGTGGAAATGATGAAAGCTGGCGCTCATGACTATGTGATGAAAGACAACTTAAAACGATTGCCAGAGGCAGTGCGTCGAGAAATGGGGGACGCACAGGTACGAGCAAAGCGTAAGCAAGTCGAAGGCGAACGCGAAGATTTGCTGGACCGGGAACGGCACTACGTCAAGCAATTACAAGGATTGACCACAGCAGCACTGAAAATCAACTTTACCCTTTCTGTTGAACAACTATTGCAGATCATCACAGATCAGGCAGCATCAATCATTGGTACTCACCAGTCTGTTACCAGTATGACGATGGATCAAAACTGGATACAGGCAATTACCGCCATCTACTTGTCTGACAAGTATGCTCAGTGGCGGAATTACGATAAAAAGCCCGATGGGTTTGGCATCTATACCTGTTTGTGTCACCTAAATCGCCCAATGCGGATGACTCAAACAGAACTAGAAGCACATCCCCTTTGGCAAGGCTTTGGCAAAGAGACAAAGAACCAACTTCCACTGCGAGGCTACCTCGCCGCCTCCCTTGTAGGGCGAGACGGACAAAACATTGGCTTGATTCAGCTTTCAGACAAATATGAGGGTGAGTTTACAGAAACCGATGAAGCTATCCTGGTGCAATTAGCACAAATGGCATCGGTTGCCGTTGAGAATGCCCGGTTATACGAAGCACAACAGCAAGCACGGTCGGCAGCAGAAGTGTTACGAGAAGAAGCCCAAGCCGCCAACCGGATTAAGGATGAATTTTTAGCGGTGTTATCTCACGAATTGCGATCGCCCCTCAATCCTATTGTCGGTTGGTCAAAACTCCTGCAAACAGGCTCTCTAGATGAGGTGAAGACAAAACTAGCGCTGGAAACCATTGAGCGAAATGCTAAACTGCAAGTTGAACTGATTGAAGATCTGCTGGATATTTCCCGAATTTTGCAGGGTAAGCTCAGTCTCATGAGCCGCCCGATTAATCTAGCATCAACTATTAAAGCAGCAATCGAAACTGTGCGGCTCGCCACAGAAGCCAAGTCTATTTCCATAGAAACCATTCTAGATCCTGAAGTAGGGCTTGTTTCTGGTGACTCAACCCGCTTGCAGCAAGTGATCTGGAACTTGCTTTCCAATAGCCTTAAATTTACACCCATAGGTGGTTGGGTTGAGGTGCGATTGGAACAGGTTAATAATCAAGCTCAAATCACCATTAGCGACAACGGAATAGGTATCGCTCCTGAATTTCTACCTTATATGTTTGATTATTTTCGTCAAGCCGATAGCACCACCACTCGGAAGTTTGGTGGACTGGGTTTAGGTTTGGCAATTGTGCGTTACTTAGTTGATCTACACGGTGGTACTATTGAAGCAGAGAGCCAGGGTGAAGGAATGGGAGCAACATTCACTGTTAAGCTGCCACTGATGCCATCTGTGCCAACGGTAAATCCAGATAATCAATTGTCCAAACTATCTCTTGATTTAAAAGGTAGCCACGTTTTAGTGGTAGATGATGATCCGGATACACGAAACTTTATTAGGTTTGTATTGGAACAAACAGGAGCAAAAGTAATCTTAGCAGCTTCAGCTTATGAAGGTTTGACAGCCTTAACTCAATCGCCACCCGATATTCTCCTTAGCGACATCGGGATGCCGGGCATGGATGGCTATATGCTGTTGCGACAAATCAGAGCTTTGCCACCAGAGCAGGGTGGACAGATTCCCGCGATCGCTCTGACCGCCTACGCCGGACATTTTAATCAGCAACAAGCTCTACAAGCAGGATTTCAACAGCATATTACTAAACCTTTTGAACCAGAGGGATTGATACAGGCAATCTATACACTCTTAAACCCAATAGGGACTAAGCCGATATCTGGATACTGTTAACGAAACATTGCATAAAAATTCTGGTTGCTTCCCCAGTGATAGGATAATTGAATCCTGCTGACAATACCTTAGTCAAAAAAACAGGATGAAGAGAGAGGGTTGATGTAGTAGAGTTATAGTATTGCAACACAACAAATTAAAAACTCGCAGATTGCCCATGTTCGATATCCTAAGAGACTTCCAAATAAAAGAATGTCTCAAAATTTATTGTGGTGTAGGTGTAAACAGCCTGCTAATAATATCAGGACGGGCAGGATGCCCATCCCACAAGATTGGATCAGTATATGATTAAGTGGATTTTCACAAGTATTTTAATAATTTGCCTAACGGCTTGTACTAGTCTAGCATTATTACCAACACCGGAATTAGTGCAAAAAGCGATCGCACTTCAGCTAGAACAAACTCAACAGCAACTTAACCAACAGCTAGATTTAAATTTTCAAACATTTAATATTCAACGGATATCTATTACTCAAGAACAACCTCTCACTATAGAAAACTTACCTGCTTATCGGGTACAGGGAAATTATGACTTTACTGTGAAATTACCAAAACGCAGTTTTAAACAAGTCCAGAAACCCTTTGAAGTTTATTTGCAAATTCAGAAAGAAGGCAAAAGTTGGCGGTTATTAATACCAGAAAAAAACCGCCAAAATCCTCAATCAAAATGGCAGAGTTACTTAATTCTTTAATTGGACGATTTTTGATTATAGTAATTATCTTATCAAAAATATAAAATATTTTTATAACTTGATATAACCCGTTTATACTAAAATAAATGTCAATTATCTGATACACTTAAGATTCTAACCGGATTAAAAAATATATCAATCTCAGATTCGACCTGTGATATCTGGTAGTTTAAGGTTAGACTCTGAATATATAGGAAAAAAATACTTCTTTCCTTAATTATTGTAAAATTCACTTAACAGACAAAGATTTAGTTTGATAAAGTGTCATTAGATACAAAGGAGAAATAACAGTGGAAGAAAATAATCAAGATAATAGTGGTAATACCGAACAAGGTTCTCAGGGAACAATCATAGTTGCTGGAATGCGTCCTATTACTACAGGGACTTTACAAGTAGTTGATACATTCAACTCCATGGGAATTCGTCCCATAGGTGCGAATACATTCCAAGTAGTTGATAGTATTAACTTGTCCGGTATTCGTCCCATTGCTTCTAGCACCTTGGTAGTTGCTGACAACTATTCTGTATTTGGAAATCGGCCAATAGCGCCAAATACCTTTGATGATTCCGAACTTTTGATGGGTTTTCTCGATTAAATTCAACCCTTGAACAAAACTTTAGTTTTAGGCGACTGGAAGTCGTTACTACACAAGCAAAGTCCACCTGCGTGGACTAATTAAAAATCAAGGGTTTCAAACCCACGGAGGTGGGTTTTCTCTGTGTGGTTCCGCGACTTCCAGTCGCCAGGTAAAGTCATAAATTAGACTTTTCAAATATCCTCTTATATTTCTAATATTGTTACCATATTAAATGCAACCTAGTTTTATAAATAAACTGGGTTGTTTAATTTACTATCAATAATTAATTATCCATACTAAAAAAGTAGTAGTTTAATTATGCCCAAATCTTCAATTTTGTCAACATCTTTAAACTTTCAAGAGAATTATCCATGTCCAGTATGTCGCGTTGGTAAAATTTCTCAAATGTTGATGATGGAAGCTATGTGTTGTGATTTTTGCAATGAAATCTTTACAGTCAACTTAGAATTACAACAGGTGAAAATGCCTTCTAGAGAACCGCCTTTAGTTTGGAATTGGAATGGATTTAGGTGGACTCAACCACGATTGGTAGGTATAGAATTAGGTTGGGGTTATAGTTTATCTGCAATTGCTTTTGTAATTTTACCGACTACCTTAATAGGAGTTACAGCATATTATTTTCCGCCTCATTCTCATGTTCCCCTTTCATGGATTCCATTTGTTTGGACAGTGCTAACTTTTTTATCACATTTAGGAATTATTGTTTGGATTTTTATTGAGTTTTATCAGATTCCTATTTTGGCATATTTGCGAGCTATGACTCGTTGGCGAAATGGATTAATTAGGTAAAGCAGAATCTTAGTAACTTCACTGAAGTTGTTCCGAAGATATAGGAAATAAGAAGTATTCTTAATTCTTAATTCCTCCCTGCAATACTAACAAAAGTTCCTGATCATTTGCCAATAAATTTTGTGCTGCTTCTAACATAGATGGAACGATATCTTTTAGATCTTCTCGATTATTCAAGTAAGTTTTTAAGGCATCCATTGGGTCAATACTGCTACTAGCTGTTAATTCAGGAATGCGGGGTTTTGCTAACTGACTAACTAATTCTGCTTGAATAGTGTAAGTGTGCGCTGTGCTTAAAACATTATGAAGAGAGGAATTATCAATTAAGTCCAATTGTTCTGAGCGCAATTTGTAAATGAGTCGCACGACATTATCTTGAATATCATATTTAGCGATCGCTTTCAATAATACTTTATGCGGATCATCCTGCTTAGATAAATCTACCTCAATTGTTCTAAATGTTCGCACAGGTAAGGGACAAAATTCCCAATTTACTTTCCCCCGTTCCAACTCAATCATTACATAACCTTTATCTTCCTTCTCTTCACTAAAATCTACCCGTTCAATACTTCCCGGATAAATCACTGGTGGGTCATTGGATTTATTTAAATTTTGATGTTTATGAACATGACCTAAAGCCACATAATCAAAACATGGTCGCGTTAATAAAGATAAAGGTAAAGTAAAACCTTTCCCAACTGCTAATAAACGTTCTGCTCCTAAAGTTGCATTATCGGCCATTAAATGAGCTAAAAGTACCGTAGGGATATCTGGGTCAAGACGGCGAATTTCTCCTTCTATTACCACCTCTAAACGGTCTGTAAGGAGTTGATTAACTTCCGCTAAAGAAGAACCTTGAGTTTCTTGACGAGTCATTAAAGTTGAACGAGTTAACCAAGGAAGAGTAATTATTTGTACATCTCCGCTGCGGGTAGAAATGCAATGGGTAGTTAAAGTATCACCAACTACAAACCCTGGCACTCCCAAAGTTCGGTAAATATTTAAACTAGCGCCTCCCAAACCTTGGGAATGTTGGTCATGATTTCCCACTAATAACACTGTGGGAATATCTGCATCTACTAGCCGACGAAATTGATTAGCAAAAGCTTCTTGGACATAAGGTGCAGGTGTCGCAGTAGGAAAAGCATCACCACCAAATAAAACTAAATCTACATGATCGGCGATCGCTCGGTCAATGCACAAAGATAATGTTTTCACAAAATCCTCTAACCGTGTATTTAACCCTGTGGCTGGATTAATCCGTCCGTGACAAAAACCGCTACCAATATGGATATCTGAAAGATGGAGGATTTTCATAATTTGTTAGTTAATAAGAGTGTTCCCAGCAATAAAATGCCCAGTCATTCAAGATAGAGTGATGGCTAACTGTCCTGTAGAAGATACAAACTGACAATTTTGGATCATTTTTTAGTTGGAGATTTCTATACAGAAATTTTACAGCGGTTTCCGCTCTTATGAGGTACATCTTAGCCCCCTCATCGCTTGCACCGGAGGGGGTTGGGGGTGGGGTTTTTGTACCTCATAACACCGAGAAGTGCTGTAGGTTATCTGTGAGTTGAATGATAGATTTTAGATATATAACAATAAGCTGCACACTGAAATTATCTTTCTCTTATTATAGGATCAATTATTCTGTGGATGTTCTCTAACCAGATGAGAACATCTGGTTAGTCTTTCTAAAAAAAATTAGCTGAAGAAGAAACTAGCACCAAACAAGTTTTGATTCACATTAGCGCTGGTAAAGCCAGATGTACCAGATAAAGTAACTAACAATGAACCTGTTGTCCCAAAACCAGTATTACCAGTAATACCATCGCTAACCCATAATTGGGTACTTGTTCCAGATTTAATTACATCAACATTGGTAATGCCAGATAACTGTAGTTTATCGCCTAAAGCAGTCCGCTCAAATTGGTAAATAGTATCTACACCATCACCAGAGGCATAATTGACAACATCAACAGCACTATCCTTGAAACCTAAGTAGAAGGTATCATTACCCAAACCACCTATAAAGGTATCTGTACCACTGCCACCATTTAGGATATTGCTACCAGCATTACCTGTAATGATGTTATTCAAGCTGTTGCCAGTACCATTAATACTGCCAGTACCAGTTAAAGTCAGGTTTTCTAAGTTCTCACTCAATGTATAGGTAACACTGGTGTTGACGGTATCAGTACCTTCGTTCAATGATTCAAAAACGTT
>JANMEE010000077.1:0-37440 GCA_031376645.1 Dolichospermum sp. OTE_75_concoct_329_sub
TTTAATTATCCGTCAAATTAATAGAAAATTTGGCACCATTGGGATGGAATTAGAAACCAGAATTAGAAGTTTAAATGTTGAAATAATTGAAGCTTTAGGAGAAGAAATATTCGATTTAGATACTATAAACGATTTGCAAAAATGGTTAGAAGATGTATGAAAATTATTGGCTAAATAACTTTTTATCACTTGAAAAATATATGCAATAAACATACTGTAAATAAGGAGAAAGTTATGCAAATAGTTACTACTTGGATGGAACAAGGAATTGAACAAGGAATCGAAAGAGGTATTGAAAGAGAAAAAAATTTAATTATCCGTCAAATTAATAGAAAATTTGGCACCATTGGGATGGAATTAGAAACCAGAATTAGAAGTTTAAATTTAGAAATAATTGAATCTTTAGGAGAGGAAATATTCGATTTAGATACTATAGATGATTTACAAAAGTGGTTAGAAGATGTATGAAAATTATTAGCTAAATAACTTTTTATCACTTGAACAGTATACCCAAGAAACATTCTGTAAATCCTGATATGGCTTGCGCCACGCTACGCTATCAGACAAAAAAATTAATTTTTATTAATTTTTCACTTAACGCTAAGAATCTAAAACCCTAATTTGAATTTGGTGAAGACGTGGACCAAAAACCGATATAACAGTAAATTCAAGATTGTCATAATTAAATATTTCACCCTTATTCGGAATTTTTTGACATTGATAAAGCAAAAATCCCCCCAAAGTTTGATATTCTCTAGTTAAAGGTAAATTGAGATGTAAGACTTGATTAACTTCTTCTAAATTAATTTGCGCTTGAATTAAAAACGTCTGTTGGTCTACCATTTGGATCAGTAAATCATTGCTGCTGTCAAGTTCACCTGCATGACCAATAATCTCAGCAATAATATCTTGAATAGTTACCAGTCCTACAGTTCCCCCAAATTCATTAACTACCATCACCATAGCGGGTTTCTCTTGCTGCATCATTGGCAAAAGTTCACTTAAAAGAGTTTGTTCTGGTACAAATCGGGGCGAACGCATCCACGGTTGGATTTCTGTCTCTGGGGTGATTTTACCTAAAGCTAAAGGTGGTGCTAAATCTTGAAAATAAACTATTCCCCGAATATCATCTAACGATTCACCAATGATAGGATAACGAGAGTGGCCAGTAGATGCTATTTCCTCAAGTAATGTATGAAAACTGGCGGTTATGGGAATACCAATAATACTAGTCCGAGGAATCATGATGTCTTCAGCGGTAATATCCCCAAATTCAAAAACATTATTTAATAGTTCTCGTTCGGCATTTTCTAAACCTGAAGATTCCCGTTCTGTAGAGATAATTAATTGTAATTCTTCGGGTGTCACTGGCGGCCGCCAACTTTGACCTGTGTATTCAACTCCAAACAATCGTAAAAGCCAGTGAGTTGATTGGTTAAGAACCCAGATAAAGGGACTGAAAAAACGGACTATTGATTTAACTGATGGACCTAAAAGCCTAGCTAGATGTTCTGAATACAACATTGCTACCGATTTTGGACACAATTCTCCTAAAACAATTTGTAGGTAAGCAATGGCAAAAAAGGCAATGGGGACTGATAAAGAATGAGCTAGTAAGTAATTCATTCTTAAAGGTAAAGGCCAGGAGTGTAGCCATTTTTCCACTAATACAGCAATTGTCCCTTCTCCGATCCAACCTAGTGCCAAACTAGAAAGGGTAATACCTAGTTGGGCTGTAGATAGTAGTCTATCAATACTACGTTGTAATGTTTCCACAGCGATCGCTCGAATATCCCCAGCTTGCACTAACTGTTGGATCCGAGTTCGTCGCACTGTCACCATTGAAAACTCGGCTGTCACAAAAAAAGCATTGATAGCAATCAACACTAGCACGCTACACAATCGTAGTCCCGTATCTGTCCAACTTAAGGTAGAAAAAGCACTCACTGTCTAAGATAGTTTAGAATTTGATACCGGGAGAAGAAAATCCACAAGCGAATCTTAATTACCTTTTTCTACAGGAATATCAGACAATTGTAACTTGAGTTTTTGAGCAGGATAATCAGTCAAAGACAGAGATATCTGTTTAACATCATCAAGTAAAGCTGTAGGAATGCTAATTGTACCTTTAAACTCCACACCTTTTGCGGGTAGTTCCGCAGGTAAACCTTCTGTAATCGCGCTCAAGGTTCGGCCTTTATCATCGGTAATATCTAAAAAGCTATAGAGAAACCGCACAGAATCAGCACCTTTATTCTGCATATTTACTTTTAGTAGTAAATCACCACCAGAATAGCGAATAGATTTTACAGACATAGTTACACCCTCACTTTCAGCAGTTACAGGAAATCCTGGTTGAGAAGTTTCTTCTACTACGGGTTTTTCCTTTGGCTGCGGCTTGGTAATTTTAATCTCTTCTTCTTCTGATTTGTCTGGTTTATTACCTCTGTTTTTGTCGTTAATTCGTGATTTCACGACTTTGAGAATATCTTCTTCTTTTAAAAAAGCTACACTTTCCTCCTGGGGGTTATTAGCCTTACTGCTTTTAAATTTAGTCACAGGACGACCATCTGGTGTAGTGACACCTTTAAGTGCCATACTTCCCAAGGTAAAGCCCAAAAAACCACTCGCAGAACCGGCTCCCAACATCAGAGTTAACAAAATTAAGGTTAGTAGTACAGTAGTATTTATTTTCATAAGACCTCGCGGTATGTGGGAAATTCAGTGGCTTTAGCTCTGAGAGGGAAGCAACACGAGTGAATTTATTCACTGTGGTATTTAAATGCTGATTTTTGAATGGATATAATCCCGGGAACCAGCAAACCCGTTCAAGTCCCCTCGCCCAACTAATCCAAAATGTCTTGTATGCATACCAACGACTCATAGCGGAGCGTGGCGTAAGCCATACAAACAGTCTTGCAGATAATCCGCACTGGGGAAGTATTCGGAAGTGCGTATCAGGATTAGTCTCAATGGGCTAGTCGCTGCTTGCGTTGTAAAGTTTGTTCTTTACAAGCTCAATCCCTTTAGGGTTGAGTCAGTGACCATGATATTGTAGGCTAATGTTCTCTAGATTAAGACAATTTTTAATTCTTAATTCCCCCTATGGTATCTACTATTCAAGCCTTACCAACAGAAGTTGTATATTTAATTACCGCAGGAGAAGTAATTGACTCTTTGGTAGCTGTAGTCCGGGAGTTGGTGGAAAATTCTCTAGATGCTGGAGCAACGCGCATTGTCATTTCTCTATGTCCGCAACTATGGCGAGTTCGGGTAGCTGATAATGGTTGCGGTATGAATTTGGATGATTTGCAGCAAGCCGCAACTGCACACAGTACCAGTAAAATTCATTCTAGTGCAGACTTGTGGAAAATTAATAGTTTGGGATTTCGTGGTGAGGCACTACATAGTTTAACAACTTTAGCAGATTTAGAAGTATTAAGTCGTCCTTTAGGGGGAAATGAAGGCTGGCGAGTTAATTATAATAATGAAGGGGAAGTAGCACAAGTAGACTTTGCTGCTATTGCCCCTGGTACAGTGGTGACAGTTAATAATTTATTTGCTAATTGTGCAGCTCGTCGTCAAGGTTTACCCTCTACAAATCAGCAATTAAAAGCTGTGCAAGGGATAATTCACCAAATAGCTTTATGTCATCCTCATGTTAACTACCAAGTTTGGCAAAATGACAAAGAATGGTTTACGATTTGTCCCGCACCAAGTGGAGGAAAACTAATTCCGCAAATTCTCCCCCAGGTAAAACAGGATGATTTACATGAGGTGAATTTAGAAATACCAAATCTGGAAAATTCATCTTTGTATTTAGTGATAGGATTACCCGATAGATGTCATCGTCATCGTCCTGATTGGGTAAAGGTGGCAATTAATGGCAGAATGATTAAATCACCGGAATTAGAGCAAACTATATTTTCAGCTTTTCATAAAACATTACCACGCGATCGCTATCCAGTTTGTTTTTTACATTTAACTGTTTCTCCAGATCAAATTAACTGGAATCGTAATCCAGCAAAAACGGAAATTTACCTGAATGAAGTAAGTTTTTGGCAAGAACAAATTACCGAAGCTATTAATAAATCTCTGCGGATTTCGGAAACTAATATTAAAGAATCTGTGCAAACAACCAGAGTTAGTAATTTACTCAAAGTTGCCGAATCTAAAGGTGAATATAATTTCAATTCTCAAAGTTCACAAAATTCTCAAAATCAAGAAAATCAAAACTATTTAAAAGCTGTTGCTCAAGTTAGTAATACTTATATTGTTGCTGAACATTCTGGAGGAATGTGGTTAGTAGAACAACATATTGCCCATGAACGAGTATTATATGAACAATTATGTGATAATTGGCAATTAGTACCAGTGGAAACCCCAATTATTATTTATCAATTATCAGCAGCGCAGGTTTCCCAATTAGAGCGCATCAATTTAGATATTGAACCTTTTGGTGATAAACTTTGGGCAGTGCGGAATATCCCAGCTATCTTAAAACAAAGAGAAGATTGTGCAGAAGCAATTTTAGAATTAAGTTGGGGAGGAGATTTACAAACTGCTCAAGTTGCTGTTGCTTGTCGGAGTGCAATTCGCAATGGTACAAAAATGAGTTTACCAGAAATGCAGACATTATTAGATAATTGGCAACGTACCCGCAATCCGCGCACTTGTCCCCATGGTAGACCAATTTATTTATCTTTGGAAGAATCGGCATTAGCGCGGTTTTTCCGACGTAATTGGGTAATTGGGAAAAGTCATGGGATTTGAAGTATTTTTTCTTAACGGGTGATAATATTAATATATTAGTTGGTGAGATAAAAGGTTATGTCAACAATGCAACGGGAGTCAGAATTATTATTAAAAATTAATCAAGGTATTCCGTTAGATATTCAGAAATCTTACAACAATTTAATCGCTAAAAGAGATGTAAAAACTCTTACCAATGATGAATATAATGAATTATTGCGCTTAACTGAACAGATTGAAAAACAGCAAGCACAACGGATTGAATATTTAGCAGAGTTAGCGAGTTTAAAAAGAATTTCGCTGAATACGTTGATGGAAAATTTTGTCTTTTTATAATCGCTGAAGTAACTCATCATACTCAGCATGAGTACCTATCCAAAACCAGTAGATATGATCTTCCTCTAATAATCCGAGAACGCGATAGTTTATTCCCACACGAGCGGAGTATATTGGTTAACCCTGACTCACTTTTTTAAATTGAAGACTGTTATGATAAGGGTCAAAACGCCACAAGCGGTATGTTTTAGTAGCTTGTTTCCTAACTGTTGCAGGAAGTTGACCAAGTTGCTGACGAAATGTCTTTGTTACGCTTGACTTCATGGTTGAGGGGGAAAAACTTCATCGAGAGGAGTAATTTCACCAGATGCTATTTCCTGACGCACCATTTCAGCGATACTATCCCACTGATTATCTGTTGTAGCTGCAAAACGAATTTTCCAACCTTGCTCATTTTTGATTTCTGCGAGAAGACGGGTAGCAATTGCATTTTGTTCTTCTGCTGGTAATTTTTCAATTTCTGAAATAACTTGCTGTAGTAATTCAGTCATGGTTTAGAAATTTGAATTGCCTTTTACTAGCTATGATATCAAGTATTTGAATTAATAATAAACCTCTTGTGAGGCTGGCATATTCCCCTCTGTTAGTTTACCTCACTTAAATGAAATCTGCTGTATAATCAAAATGAAATAAACTTATATGTCTTTTCATGACATTACACGAACTAGAAAAACAAGTCCTGAAATTACCAACGAGTCAACGCTGGCAATTGGTACAAACCCTGTTAGAATCATTACAACAGGAAACTCAACCAGCATCAAAGAAAAGTAATTTGTCCCGACTGCGGGGTATTGCTAAAGGTACAGACATCTTATTAGAGTCTTTAGAAGTTCAAAATTATAAGTAAATACACTAAAAATTTATGAAAATACTGCAACCTGTCGCTATTGACTTGTTTGCTGGGGCTGGAGGCTTTGGTTTAGGTTTTAAAATAGCAGGTTTTTCTGTTCCTCTATCTATTGAAATTGATGCTTGGGCGTGCGATACCCTGCGCTACAATCACCCAGAAATGACAGTAATTCAAAATGATATTCGGGACTTTAATAATATAAATAGCGTTAAAGAAATCTGTCTTCTCAAGCCGGATATTATTATTGGTGGTCCGCCCTGTCAAGGTTTTAGTATTGCAGGACCAGCCCAAAAAGATCCTAATGATCCTAGAAATACTTTATTCATTAACTTTGCTCAGTGGATAAGTTTTCTTGAACCTAAAGCATTTATAATGGAGAATGTCAAAGGGTTACTATCTCGTAAAAATGTTGATGGTGTAAAAGTAATAGATATTATTAAGAAAACTTTTGAAGATATTGGCTATTTTGTAGAAATATGGTTACTTAATTCTGCTGAATATGGTATACCACAAATTAGAGAGCGTGTCTTTATTGTGGGAAATAAACTAGGTAAGCAAATAGGTATTCCTCCCAAAACACATTTCCTAGATTTATTAAATATTAATAGTTGGCAATTATCACTTGAGGGAATACATCTCAATCCTGCTATTAGTTTATGGGATGCTATCTCAGATTTACCACCACTTAATGCACGTGAAGGTAAAGAAGAACAATCTTACATATTAGAATCTCAAAATCCTTATCAGCAGTGGATGAGAAATAGTAGTAAAATTCTCTACAATCATGTAGCAATGGAACATTCTAAAAGGGTTGTAGAACGCTTTAAACAAATCAACTGGGGTGAATCTAGCTCAGATGTGGCACAAGAATATGGTGCTAAACGTCGTAGTGGAAATGGTGAATTATCTGGTAAAACCTATGATCAAAATAACCGACGTTTAAATCCCTATAAACCAGCCCACACCATAGCAGCTTCTTTTTATGCAAATTTTATTCATCCTTTCCAGCATCGTAATTTGACAGCCCGTGAAGGTGCGCGTGTTCAATCTTTCCCAGACAATTATCGTTTTTTAGGCAAGAAAACTGTTGTATCTCATAAGTTATTGCAACGGGAAAATAGATTTAATGAAAAGTTTCTTTGCCAGTATAATCAAGTGGGTAATGCTGTACCACCCCTACTTGCTAAAGCAATTGCAGTTCATCTTCAAGAAAAATTAGAACTATTTATTCTATAAAGTGCGGAAGCATTTAACAATGGACTGGACTGGAGGAATTGAATATGGAATACAGCGCGGTTGGTTGATTGAAGAATAGTTATATAATTCACACCAAATTTTTATTTCATTCCCCTTACAAACAACAACTAATAGCCAATTCCGCATTCTTCAGCAACGTCTCCTTATCCAGACAAGAAACTGGATATTGAGGAGTTACCCGCAATAACTTTTCCACCCTCTCCCGCGCAGCTTCCACGACCGCTACATCTAAACTACCATTATTCAAACTAGCAGAAAAATCTTCAGCAATTTTATATGTTCGTTCTAAAGAAGAAGAATTGATATTTCGAGAAACTATAAATAAATCACAACCAGCATGAAAAGCCCGCGCAACAGTTCCCGACTGCATAAACATTTCCGAGACAGCTTTCATATCTAAATCATCGGAAACTATCACACCTGAAAAACCTAATTCTTTCCTTAAAATATCATTTAAAATGATTTTAGATAAAGTTGCTGGCACTTCTGGATCAATTTGGGGAAACAAAATATGCGCTGTCATAATTAACGGAATTTGTGACTGAATCAAAGTTTGAAAAGGAATCAATTCCCGGTTTCGTAAATCTTCTAAACTCAAATTTAATATTGGTAACTCTAAATGGGAATCTGTGCTAGTGTCTCCATGTCCCGGAAAGTGTTTAGCAGAACCTAAAATCCCCCCTTCCCGCAATCCTCGGTAATATTCCCGCACACCTTGACTAGCAGTTTCCGGTGTAATTCCAAACGCACGAGGTCCAATAATCGGGTTTTGGGGATTAGAGAAAATATCCGCAACCGGGGACCAAGAAAGATTAATTCCCAGGGATTTTAATTCTAAAGCTGTGGCTTTTGCGACTTCATAAGCGTGAGATTGCAATAAATAAGCATGAGGAAAGCGAGTAATTGGTAAAGGTGTTCGCACAACTCGACCACCTTCATGGTCTAAAGTAGTAAATATGCAATCACGTTCAGAATATTGATGAATTTCGTCAATGAGGTTTTTAAACTTTTCTAGCCAAACTGGATAAGGTACACCGTCGAGGAAGTTTTTTGCAAAAAAGATAACACCAATGGGTTTTAATTCATTTAACGCCCGTTTATCATCATCATTTAAACTTGTCCCAGAAATACCCAAGATGAGATGATTACCAAAGCTTTGTGATGATAGAGATATTGACATAATTTGGTGAGCTAAATATAAGGAAAATTGTAGGTTGGGTTAAGCGACAGCGCAACCCAACAAAGTCTTAAGAGATTTCCAAATAAAAAAATATCCCAAAATTTCTTGTAGTACAGGCATAAAACGCCTGCTGATAATATCAGGACGGGCAGGATGCCCATCCCACAAAATTGCATAGCGTCAGTGCTGCTGCAAGCAGTTCATCTTTTTTGTGGAGTCTTTTAATCATATTGGATTTCTTTGGCTCAACTCAACCTACCTAGAGATTGAGTTTTACGCTTAAATGAACATATAGCAGTTTGCACTTGAATGATATGCAGTGATTGAATTTTAAAACCTGTAGGGGCGGGGTTTCCCCGCCCTTGATTGTATTACATCCGAACGATAACCGCTACATTGCTTTATATTTCACAACTAATAAAAGTTAGAAACTAATAATTCACTTTTGGCATTAGCCATGTTTTCAGTTTTTGGTTGAGATGGTTTTAAAGTCATTTGTGGCGCATTTTGTTGTAAAACGACAGCTTGGTAAGCTACGACTCCAGTATGTTCACTACCGAGACAACGAGCCGCTGTTCGAGACAAATCTAGGCTTCTTGGTGCAATATAAGGACCGCGATCATTAACACGCACAATCACGGATTTACCATTTTCTTGATTTGTAACTTTTAAGAAGGTATTAAAAGGTAGAGTTCGATGGGCAACAGTGAAATCATCTTGATTATATATCTCACCATTTGCTGTTAAGCGACCATGAAAATAGCCACCATACCAGGAAGCTATCCCAGAAAGTTTTGTGGTTGAGGACTGTAATCCATACATTTCCATTTGTCCTTGTAGCAATGTCAGCGGTTTAGCATGAAGGGCTATTCGCAAATTATTAGTCCATTCCAGAGCTAAAATATCACCGCTGCGACCAAGTTCATTAGAGAGTTGCTGATTAATTGCAAATAGCAACCGATTACCTATCATTAGGGAGGGAGTCCGATCAACTAAACCTGGTTGTAATTGAGTAAATTGTCCAGTTGGTAATGTTACTAATTGCTGTAAGCGTTTTTGTAAAACGTTAGCTGTAATTTGATCAGGTAGTCTAGCAACAAAGTTGTTATTAACCCATACTTCATAACTGGATGAATTACGCTTGACAATTAATACTGGTGAGTAATCATAACTCCCATTTGGCTCAACTGGATTGTTGATAACATTAAAGAAACTTTGGAGCGATCGCACAACAGTAGTAGGTGATAAATCTAGCTTGGGAATACTAACTTGAGTGAATTTCACTGGCAAAAAGTTAGTAACATTTTTTAAATGAGGTTGTGCAACTATATTTTCTGGCACAGAGGCACAAAATTTTGTTTCTTTTGCCTTTAAATCTATCATAGATACGGCGATTGACCTATTTCGATAGGATAGTAATCGCCTATTTATCCAGTCAAATGTGAAAGAAGTTTTTGATGTTAAGGTTTTTTGCCAAGCACTTTTATGTTGTTGAACAATGGTCAGAAATTGAGCTTGTGGCTTAACTAAATTGGCTGGAAGTTGTATTGCATATACCTTAGCTATTAAACCCAGTGATAAATTTGCCGTCAACACCAAAGCACCGCCTGTAAAGGATGTCACCCATAGTATTCCTGTTAATATCATAGTTTAGTTATTCTCCAGATAGATGCACAATGCCTAGAGGAATAATCCTCAGATTGAATAAAAGAAGAGTTTTATTGAACAACAAACAAAGGTTTTTTGAATTACATAATTTCTATGCGTTTTTAGACTTAATTATGATGAAACTGTCTGGGATCATCATATACCCTAATGGAGATTTAAATAAATAAAAGTTTTAAATCTAGTTTTGAGGGATTGCTAATATTTCTATTATTTTGCTTATGACTGCAATTTTTTTTGCTATTTACTTTACTACCTCACTCATGCACTCTATGTATAAATGCTGAAAAATAAGCGATTTTTTGTATTTGTAATCAGCAGTTACCCAAAAATATACACTGATTGAGGTTAATCTATAAATCACACTAAATATTTTTTACATCAAAAAATCTGTATCCATCGCTGGACTGAAGATGAGGATAAATTACATAGTTCGGGGGAGATTTTGGGAATTTTTTCAGAAGCAATCAGACTAGAATCGCCAAATGTAACGGATTGCAACGTATAATGAGAACGATAAAACAGTTAAGAAATATTAAAGAATAGTAGGTTTAAATGCGAGTAGCTATCGCGGGAGCGGGTCTAGCAGGACTTTCCTGTGCAAAATATCTCACCGACCTGGGACACATCCCCATTGTCTTGGAGCGCCGAGACGTAGTGGGTGGCAAAGTGGCTGCGTGGAAGGATGCTGATGGTGATTGGTACGAAACAGGGCTGCACATTTTTTTTGGGGCTTATCCCAATATGTTGCAGTTATTCAAAGAATTGAACATTGAAGACCGATTGCAGTGGAAAGAACACACAATGATCTTCAATCAGCCCGAAGCACCAGGGACTTACAGCCGCTTTGATTTCCCAGATTTGCCAGCGCCTATCAATGGTATGGTAGCAATTCTCAGAAACAACGATATGCTGACCTGGGCAGAGAAAATCAGTTTTGGGATTGGCTTACTACCTGCCATTCTCCAAGGGCAAAAGTACGTCGAAGAGATGGATAAGTATTCTTTCCGGGAGTGGTTGCAAAAACAAAACGTTCCCCCCAGAGTAGAAAAAGAAGTATTCATTGCTATGTCCAAAGCCTTGAACTTCATTGACCCAGATGAAATTTCTGCCACTGTTCTATTAACCGCTTTGAATCGCTTTCTCCAAGAGAAAAACGGCTCAAAAATGGCGTTCCTAGACGGTTCACCTACAGAAAGACTGTGTCAGCCAATCATTGACCACATCACTCAACGGGGTGGAGAAGTTCGCCTGAATGCGCCCTTAAAAGAGATTCTCCTCAACGAGGATGGAAGTGTAAAAGGATTCCTGCTGCGGGGTTTAAATGGGGTAGAAGATGAGATATTTACAGCGGATACCTATGTATCAGCTTTACCTGTTGATCCTTTAAAGCCAATTTTGCCCAGTTCTTGGCAAGAAATGCCCTTTTTCCAAAAATTAGAGGGTTTAGAAGGCGTACCTGTGATTAATGTCCATATCTGGTTCGACCGTAAACTAACAGATATTGATCATCTGCTATTTTCCCGTTCTCCCCTCCTCAGCGTTTATGCTGATATGAGTAATACCTGCCGTGAATACGCCAATCCTGAGCGTTCTATGCTGGAATTAGTTCTAGCACCAGCGAAAGATTGGATATCTAAATCCGATGAAGAAATCGTTGCTGCAACTATTACTGAGTTAGAAAAACTCTTTCCCCAACACTTTGGGGGGGATAATCCGACTAAAATGCTGAAATATCATGTGGTGAAAACACCGCGTTCAGTTTACAAAGCTACTCCAGGTCGTCAAAATTACCGTCCCTCACAGCAAACCCCCATTTCTAACTTCTATCTGACTGGGGATTACACCATGCAGCGCTATCTAGCCAGTATGGAAGGGGCCGTACTTTCTGGTAAACTAACAGCGCAGGCGATATCTCATAGCTTGCGTGGCGACGAAGGAGCCATAGCGCTGACGGTAGCAAATCCTTCTGACCTGCAAACGCCAACCCGACCGCCCGCCACGAATGCTGCAACTGCCTGATTCCCCCCCGCGCATGAAAACGCTGGTCTCTATTGATGAGTCATACAACCTTTGTCGAGAACTCACAGCTAAGTACGCTAAAACTTTTTATTTAGGGACAATGCTGATGAGTCCGGCCAAGCGTCAATCTGTTTGGGCAATTTATGCCTGGTGTCGCCGTACAGATGAATTAGTGGATGGTCCTGCATCTGCTATCACCACGCCAGAAACCCTAGAACTATGGGAAAATCAACTGGAGACGATTTTTGCGGGATGCCCATTGGATAATTATGATGTAGCGTTAGCAGATACTCTCCAACGCTTTCCGTTAGACATTCAACCCTTTCGGGATATGATCGCCGGTCAGCGGATGGATTTGTATCGTAGTCGCTATGAAACCTTTGAGGACTTATACCTCTACTGCTACCGTGTAGCGGGAACTGTGGGCTTGATGTCAACGACGATTATGGGCGTGGACAATAGCATCTATACAGCCCCTTGGCATCAAAGTCAAGAACCCTATCTTCCTATAGAAGAAGCGATCGCTTTGGGAATTGCCAACCAACTCACCAATATTCTCCGTGATGTTGGTGAAGATGCCCGTCGAGGCAGAATCTATCTTCCCCTAGCAGATTTGGCCAAATTTAATTACACCGAGGAAGAATGTATTCAAGGCGTAGTGGATGACCGCTGGCGTTCACTGATGCGGTTTCAAATTGATCGCGCCCGGAAATTCTATACTCAAGCAGATAAAGGTATTAGTTACCTGGCTGCTGATGCTCGGTGGCCTGTTTGGTCTGCATCTATGCTATATGAGCAGATTTTAGAGGTGATTGAGCGCAATGATTATGATGTGTTCAGTCAGCGAGCTTATGTTCCCCAATGGAAAAAGTTACGCACCTTGCCAGCAGCTTGGATGCGATCGCAAGTTTTATAGATTGGTCACTGGTCACTGGTCATTGGTCAGTGGTCAGTGGCTACTAAATTTATTTTCAAAATAACTATTGACAAGCTCAAAAACTTCTGCTACGATTATTACTCATGACCTGGAGAGGTGGCTGAGTGGTCGAAAGCGGCAGATTGCTAATCTGTTAAGGGATTATATCCCTTCGGGGGTTCGAATCCCCCCCTCTCCACTTTTTAATAGCGTTCTTGTATAGTCTAATTTATTACCTCGCCTGGCGACGGTCAGTCGCGGCTACAAAGACAAAACCCACCTTCGTGGGTTAAGAAACTTGATTTTTGGTTAGTCCACGCAGGTGGACTTCGCTTGTGCATTAGGGTTCGCGTTAGCGTGCCAGAGGCTCTATTATATTCGCTCAAAACTTTTCAAAATAAGATTGAATTTAGAAAGGTGCGCTAACAAATATAACGCACCCTTTTTTTATCATTTTTGAGCGACCATATTCATATCCCAAGTATACAACCCAATTTGGTGAGGAACTCTCACAAATCGGCCTGTACGATGACCTCTAGATAGTTCATTGAGAACTTTATTTTTGACCTCTCTGACTTCCTCTGCATTCAAATGTCCATAAATACCATTGACTATCTCATTCACATTGAAAATTCGTCCCGGATTTTGTTCTAAAAACAAGGTCAGAGCATCAATTAAAAATTGACCATCAAATTGAGCCAACATAGGAACTACTTTCATCTGGGGTTTGACGAAATGTTTGTTGGTTTTGCTGGATTTAATGCTCCTAGATATTCCCTTACCCTGAATGGGTCCTAGTGCATTTAAATCTAATGTATAGCACCCAGGTTCATCAGGAATCGCTGACCAATAACCACTTTCTCTTCCCTGAGTCAGAGATGATTGGACTCTACCTTTCACAACTTTAAAGATAGTAGACTCTAAATCACCATAAAGCGATCGCACAACAAAATCTATGTGACAAACAGTTCCCACATATTCACTCAATAGCTTTTTAAGTGCTTCCATGCGAGTCATATTTCCATAGTGAGCAAGCATGGGAATTTCTTCCCCTTTACCGAGATAGTGACGACGCTGGAAGGAAAAATTGCCTGAATCTCTAACTTCATTAAAGGAATGATCTACTTCAAAAGAGTCTGATTTAGGGATTTCTGACTCTAGAGAATCCAAATATTCCAGATTAGAACCGTGATTAGAAGATAATAAAAGCAATGAATCTTCTTCAACTGGCTCAACTTGTTTGTTGTCATCACTATAAGACCACGTAGACAACAAAGATTCTACATTATCTAATTGCGATCGCGCCTCTATAAATAGACGTTGGTACTTTTGTGCGAGACTCCCATAGTAATCTCGCAATTCCAACAATGGTGTAATAAATACATCGGGTGGTGCTTGTAATTGTCCTGGAGAATTCATAGCAATTCACTCAACCTAAATCTATATTGCTGGTATAAGTCATGGCTCTAGGCTTGCTTGGTGTAGATACCTGGAGTGATTTTTTAGGAGGTTGGGGAGGACGACAACTTTCACAATATAAAGGACGAGTTCCAAAAGTTTCCCGCTTTGTAGCCTGATTACATTCCTTACAAACAAAGTTGAAAACTCGCGTGTGAATCTGCCTTTTGTGCGCTCGGACAGTATATTCTCTAACATCAATTACTTTGGTTGCCATAATTAATAATTGCTAATCTCAATCCTCTTTATATAGCTATTCAAGCAAATGAAACTGTATCAGTGTGTGTTTTTAGAGAAGTTTTCCAAAAAATTAGAAAATCCTATCTAGGTCAGAGATACAAACTGCTATTTCCGATATATTAACAGTGACTGGGATATATTTGCTCATCTCTTACATAAAAGCATGAAAAGGAATATAGGCTAAATTTGTTGCACTCATAACTCTTAAATACGAAAATGTCTTTTAGCATCTATCTTGAGAATTAACTATATAATTGGAAACATATTTCTAGACATATTTTAATCTCAGGGTCATTGATAATGAGTTATAATCTGCCTTAATCGGCACAAAAAAATGAAGGATGAAATGATTGTAAAATCCTTCATCCTTCCCAACTTAGCCTCCAAAAAGGCCACTAACCAAGACGAACCTTCACAGCTTTGTGTTTTTCTGATTCAGCTTTAGGAATAGTCAGATGGAGAATTCCATCCTTATATTCGGCCTCTACTTTTTCATTATCTACAACAGCAGGCAAGGTAATTAACCGTTGGAACTTGCCATAATGAAACTCAGAGCAAGTCATACCCTCTGTTTCTGTTGTCGTTTCCGATTTGCGCTCACCGCTAATAGAAACCGATTCGGGAGTGACTTCGATATCAAGATCCTTTGCGTCCAAACCTGGTATTTCTACCTTCAACTTCAAATCACTATTAGTTTCTACAATTTCAGCAGGAGGAATGAAAGTTAATCCGATCTTTTCACCGCCATCAGGTGGTAATAATTGTTCAAACAAGCGATCCATTTGTTGGCGGATAATACCCATTTCAGGGAATGGTTCCCAGCGTTCTATTTCCCGTAACGGATTCCAACGTACAAGTGTCATAGCCATCTCCTCAAAAATCTATAATTTGACTTTCTGATTCGGCAAGACTAGATATTCAGCTTCTGATCTGGTAAACAATAATACTACTAACAAAACTTCTAACTCTTAACTTCTTGAAGCCTAATCTTTTGCTTCCCAATTAAATAGTAGCACTAAAAAATTAATTGATTACAGTTCGGTTTTATAGATATTACTGTCGTAATAACCGTATTATTTAGCTAATAATTTCATGTTTATATTTTAGAATGAGAATGGGGATGTTATTACTATTTTTTAGCCGAGATTATCTTTAATATGGGACTGTAAAGATTGAATTACACTATTAAGTAAAATGCTTTTAGCTGTATTAATGAAAAAATGATCTCCATCTATCTGATGTAAACAAAAAGAGGCAAGAGTTTGTTCTTTCCATCCAGAAAGAGCAGGATAACTAACTGTTAGATCTTGTAAACCACCAAAAGCAGTGATAGGACAATCTAGAGGAGGTTGAGGAGTATACACATAAGATTCTAAAACTGTAAAATCAGCGCGGATAATCGGCAAAAATATCTGCATCAATTCGGCATTTTGTAGCACTGCGCTCGAAATTCCATTAAACTGGGATATTGCAGTTAAAAAATCGGTATCTGATAATTGAGAAATCAGCGGCTTTTCAGCGGGAAATTGTGGTGCTTGACGGGCGGCCACAAAAAGATGTAAAGAGTGAAAATTATATTCAGAACGCAGTAGCCTAGTTAACTCAAAACTAATTAATGAACCCATACTATAACCGAAAAAAGCAAAAGGCTTATCTAGATAGGGAATGATATTGATAGCTATTGCTCTAACTAAAGGTTGAATTTCTGTGTATAGAGGTGATTTGATTTGTCTTCCTCTACCGGGAATTTCTATAGGACATAATTCCATAGTTTTGGGTAAATAATTAGCCCAAGTCCGAAAAACTGTGGCACTAGCACCAGCATAAGCAAAACAAAATAGGCGTAATTTGGCTTGAGGATTGGGTTGAGGGCAGGTTACCCAATCGGTGAATGTTTTGATTATCATGATGGAGTTGACTCAGGTTGATTGCTAATTTGATTGACAAATTTATTTTTAAATTAGGAAAAAAGTCATTAAGTATGGTGACTTTTTTCCTAGTCAGGTTAGGAATTTCGACTCATGCGGAAAATCATCCCCAGTTATAAAATAGGGCTAATGTCAGTAAAGTGCCAATTCTCTGCACTGTGTTTTGTAAATCCATTTTTATCAATTTAAATATGTTAAAACACCAATTAATCGCCAAAATAAAAGTTGCTCTTATAGCAGTAATGCTGACAGGAACTGGTATTTATGCTTCACAAGCTTTAGGTACACCCCAGCCTAGTCACCAAAAATTAGTAGATGAAGTATGGCAAATTCTGGATAAAAATTATGTTGATGGCAGTTTTAATCATCAAGACTGGAAAGCAATTCGACAACAGTATGTGAGTCGTTCCTATACTTCCAAAAAACAGGCCTATGTAGCTATTCAAGAAATGGTAGCTAAATTAGGCGATCGCTACACAAATTTCTTTGATCCCCAGGAATTTAAAGCTCTAAATAACGACCTTTCTGGTAATCTTACTGGTGTCGGACTGCAACTAGCACAGAGTGAAAAAACCAAAGCCTTAACTGTGATTGCCCCCATTGAAGGCACACCGGCGTTTAAAGCAGGTATTTTGCCAGAGGATGTAATTGTCAAAATTGATGGTGAAAAAACCCAAGGCATGAAAATTGAAGCTGCTGTTAAGCGAATTATTGGACCAGTGGGAACTAAGGTAGTGCTGACAATTCAACGAGGTAAGCAAGCGCAAACTTTCAATCTGACCCGCGCTAATATTGCCATTCATCCTGTAACCTACAAAACCCAAACAACACCGACCAATAAAATTGGTTATATTCGTTTACCAGAGTTTACAAAAACCGCTCCTGCTGAGATGGGTCAGGCAATTCAAGCATTAGAAAAACAACAGGTACAGGGCTACGTTTTGGATCTACGTTCAGACCCAGGTGGTTTAATGAATGCGAGTTTGCAAATTGCCAGTATGTGGTTGAAGGCAGGACCAATTGTGTCTTTAGTAAATCGAGACAAAGTTAAAGATAGCTACAATGCCAGCGGACATTCTCTCACCGATAAACCCTTAGTGATACTGGTTGATAAGGGATCTGCCAGTGCCAGCGAAATCCTCGCTGGGGCGCTACAAGACGACAATCGCGCCACATTAGTAGGGACTCGCACCTTTGGTAAAGGTTTAGTGCAAGCAGTACAACCTTTGGAGGACGGTTCAGGAATCAAAGTGACTATTGCCAAATACTATACACCCAACGGGCGAGACATCAATCATGTCGGCATTGTCCCAGATGTCACTGTAGAGTTAACCAAGGCACAACGAAAAGCATTAGTACAGAATCACGCCGTGGCGACATTAGCCGACCCTCAATATGCTAAGGCTGTCGCTAATTTAGATCAATTGATTCAGACAGGTAATAGGTAATGGGTTAAAAAAGAGCGGGAAGGAAGATTGTGCGACTTAAGCAATTCATTCACATCATTCTGGTTTCCAAACAATTTGAGATTGTCTCGCAAGCAAACCTGCCAATCGTTCTGCCTCAGCTAGATCATTTTCTCGGTATGGTAAATTTATAATGTTGGCATGATTCGCCCAATCCTGTTCCACATCTAAACTAATCTCGCGCACACCAGCAACCTCAATACTGGCAACTCCATAGCACTTACGAAACAACTCTGCACACTGTTTTGGGGAACATACACTTGCTAGGTTAACTGAAAGCCCACGCTCATTGACTCTTAAAAAATAGGCATCTGCTTTAACTTTTCCTGTATCCTCATCAATCCATTGTTTCCTTAGCAGTGTTCGATAGACGATGGCATTATTTGGTAGCGGATCAAACTGTCTCATACTTGACTCAGCCATTCCAACCACTGCAAGAGGATAGAAACTGTTACTTCTCGTTCTACTGCATAATCGTTGCCTAGCTCGTGGTATAGGTAGGCTTGCTGGTCAGTATGAGCCGGACAAATCAGCCGGACTTCGCATTCTGGTTCTAACTTACTCCATGTTAGTCGAATTCCGCCTTGCTCATCTGTTGAAGCTGATGCTTTTGGAAAGCGATCGCCCATTACATCGTAGGCTTCGATAATAAATCCCATTGCCAACTTAAATGCAGCTTGACTTGGTTGTAAAACTCCATACTCATCAGTATCATCCTCTTCTAATAGGGCAACGAGGCGTTTTAATGTTACCGTAATAGGGCTGCTGGATGGTCTTGTCAATTGAGCAATGATCATATAACTCAGGGACATTCAAGAAGAAAGCTATCATTTAGCCTAACATAAACAGTGATAAATTCTATATGCAAATAACTGATAAAAAGTCAAATAAAAAAGCATGGGCTGGGGCAATATCTCAACCAGCAACAGAATTTGTTACTACTCAATTACCCATTCTCGCTGGCAGAATCCCCGATGGTTTACGGGGTACACTGTACCGGAATGGACCAGCACGACTAGAAAGAAATGGTATGAGGGTGGGACATTGGTTTGATGGAGATGGAGCAATTCTCGCGGTTAATTTCACTGATATAGAAACAGTTGGAGTTTATCGCTATGTGCAAACTACTGGTTATCAAGAAGAGACTGCTGCGGATAAATTGCTTTATGGTAATTATGGCATGACTGCACCAGGAATTATTTGGAATCAATGGATAAAACCTGTAAAAAATGCGGCTAATACTTCCGTTTTAGCATTACCTGATAAACTTCTCGCATTGTGGGAAGGTGGTAAACCTTATGCTTTAGATTTACAAACTTTAGAAACTTGTAGTGAAGATGATTTAGGAGTTTTAACTAAAGGATTAAGTTATTCTGCACATTGTAAACAGGATGGAAATACAGGGGAGATTTTTAATTTTGGTGTGACTCCTGCCTTCAATGCCATACTTAATATTTATAAAAGTGACTCCACTGGCAAAATTCTCCAAACCGCAACACATCAATTAGAGGGAGTGCCACTAATACATGATTTTGTTTTAGCGGGACAGTATCTAATTTTTTTTATCAGCCCAGTGCGGTTAAATCTTTGGCCTGTTTTGCTAGGAACAAGTAACTATAGTGATTCTCTAGAATGGTATCCCAAATTAGGAACTCAGATCATAGTTTTTGATAGAGAAAGTTTATCTTTAGTTAGTCAGGGAGAAACTGAATCTTGGTTTCAATGGCATTTTGCTAATGGTTATGTAGATTGTAGTGGTGCGGTAATTGTAGATATTGCCCGTTATGAAGATTTTCAAACTAATCAATATTTACGAGAGGTAGCTACAGGGGAAACTCACACAATTACCAAAAGTACATTTTCCCAAGTGCAACTTAATCCTCTCACGGGAAAAGTAATTAAAATTGAACAACTTTCGGATAAACATTGTGAGTTTCCTAGTGTTCCTCCCCAAAATGTGGGGAAATTTTCTCGCTATACCTATATGTCTGGATTTCAAGTAGGAACAGATATGGGCAAAGAACTTTTAAATAGTATTGCTTGTTTTGATCATCAGGCTGGAACTTTAACAGAGGCAAATATTGGAGAAAATCGCTATCCTTCTGAACCTATTTATGTGCAAGATTCGCAAAAGTCTGAACAAGGTTGGTTGTTAACTGTAGTTTATGACGGTAATACTCACAGTAGCGAAGTTTGGGTATTTGCCAGCGACGCGTTAAATCAAGAACCTGTTTGTAAACTGGGATTACCCAGCGTCATACCTCATAGTTTTCACGGTACATGGAAACCTGCTTAAAAAAATCCCATAATCAACGTAGGGGTGGAGTTTCCCCACCCTTTATTTTTATTTGTAAAGTTTTGTAAAGATATAGATAACATTACTCTGCTTTGACAGAAGAACTCATAGAAGCAAAAATTAATTGCCAAAATTTATGAATCTTCAACAAGCAGAATTATATCAACGTCTCCAAGAATTTTCTTTAGATGAAAAAAATGTTTCTTTCTCTTTCAGTCAGAGATTAGCAAGGGAGAATAACTGGACATTTGAATACACTCAACGGGTAATAGATGAATATAAAAAATTTGCTGTTATCGCTGTTTTTGCTGGACATCCAGTAACACCATCAGATCAAGTAGATCAAGTTTGGCATTTACATTTAACATATACTCAGTCTTATTGGGATGATTTTTGTGGAATATTAGGAATAGAACTAGATCATGGTCCGACTCGTGGTGGTGACAAAGAATATCATAAATTTAATAATTGGTATCTGAATACTGTAGATACTTACAAACAGTTTTTTGATGAAACTCCACCCATAGATATTTGGCCAGCTTCTCATATTCGTTTTGATAAAGAAGCTAATTTTCAGCGTGTAGATACTCAGAGAAATTGGATTTTAGCCAAACCTAATTTAAAGTCTCTCAACATAAATATTTCTCGTTTTATTCCTCAGAAATTTTATCTATCATTCTTGTTTACCTTGACATTAATTTTCACCAATTCTCAGGTTCTATTAGCCTCGAATAATACTAATTCCCAAACTTCTCAAAGTTCCGAAAATACTATTGTAGTCGGGTTTTTAATAGCGATCGCTTGTTTTGTGATCTTTTTTGTTTGTAGTGGCGGTGGTGGTAGCAGTGGCGGTGGTGGAGGTTGCGGTGGTGGAGGTTGCGGTGGTGGAGGCTGCGGTGGTGGAGGTTAATCGTCTTATAGGCTATTGATTTTTATCTCATACACAGAAAAGGAAAATATGAAGAAGATTTTGATCACAAGAATTGGGTTTTGTTTAATTGCTATCTTGGTAACAGTGCTGATTACATTTACTCATGCTGTTGCCCAGGAAGTACCATTTTATTGGGACTATATCAACGTTAATATTGATGTACAAACTAATGGAGATATGTTAGTTACGGAAGAACAAAAATATGTGTTTAAATCAGATTACTCCAATCAACGATATCGTTATATTCGTTTAGATAAAGTTGATGAAATTAAGGATGTAACAGTTCAAGAGAATAATCAAATTATTCCTAGTGAAACCGGAATTGAAAATAATCAGCTTTGGATTCGTTGGCAACATCAATTAAAAGCACCAGAAGCACATATATTTGTTTTAAAATATCGTGTAATTGGGGGATTGCATATCAACAATGACAATACTCAAGTTTACTGGAAAGCGATTTTTGCTGACAGAAAAGCCCCAATTCAAGCAGCAAAGGTTCGGGTACAATTACCAGAAGTTTTATCTGGTAAAGTATTGGAATTTACGAAATTTGGGACTCCAGCTACAGCCCGTCAAGTAAATCCGAGAATATTTGAATTTATGGCAAATCAGCCTATTTTATCAAAAGAAATTTTGGAAATTCAAATTAAATTTCCTAGCGAAATTCTCAATATCAGTAAACCTAATTGGCAACAAAGCAACTTCTGGGGCAGTTGGAAAATGATCCTGGCTGGGTTATTTGTGCTGGTCTTTTTTTTAACAAAAATAAGTTTAGCAATTAATAATCGTCAATGTCCTCAATGCAGAAAAAATACTCTCAACTGGACTTATCAATTATTTGATGTTACAACCATTAAAGGAAAAACAAGAGTCATCAGATTCATCCAAGAGTGCAAAAATTGTTCTGACAACAACAAGGATGAAAAAGCGATTCCATTAATTAGTGATAGTAGTGATGTTGTTGGATGTGAAGGAAATTTCTCTAGTGAATCAGGAGATATCAAAGGGCGTATTAATCCCAACTATGCAGAAGCTTACCTTAACCGAGGTTGTATCCGTTTTCAATCAGGAGATTTTAAAGGGGCGATAGAAGATTTTAACCAAGCCTTGCGTATTAATCCCAACTATGCAGAGGCTTACTATAACCGAGGTCTTGCCCACCATTATTCAGGAGATAAGCAAGCGGAGATAGAAGATTTTAATCAAGCCCTAAGTATTAATCCCAACTATGTAGACGCTTACCTTAACCGAGGTGTTACACGTCGTGAATCAGGAGATGCGAAAGGGGCGATAGAAGATTATAACCAAGCTCTGCATATTAATTCCAACTGTGTACAAGCTTACATTAACAGAGGTGTTGCACGTATTGAATCAGGAGATGCGAAAGGGGCGATAGAAGATTACAACCAAGCTCTGCATATTAGTCCTAACCTTGCAGAAGCTTACCTTAACCGAGGTATTGCACGTATTAAATCAGGATATGCAAAAGGAGCGATCGCTGATTTGCAGAAAGCATCTGAACTATTTCAAAAACAAGGGAAAATGGCTGAATATAAATATGTTCTTGATTTAATTAAGAAAATATAAATCCAGCCAAAATAATAGTAAATTTAAAGTGACATGAGATAATTAATCAAAATCCAATTACATCAATAAAATGGATGAATTAGAAGTAAAAATCCTCCAACTTATTCAAGAAACCTGTCAACATTCTAGCGGTAGTCTTGCCCGTCAAAAAGGACTCAATCAGATTATTTTACTAATTCAAAAAACAGGTAAATTATGGCGCGGTACAGGTATACCTGATGCCGAAGAAGCCTTACAGGAAACTTGGTGGTATTTTTGCCGCAATCTCTGTGAAGCGACTACCACCAAAGAACCATATAATCCTGAAAAAGCTAGTGTGATAACTTGGATTAATAATTATTTAAGTTATCGCTTGCAAGATAAAAAGATTAGTTTTTATGAACAAAAAAAGAAATTTAATTTCCTGTTAGCAGACAATGAACAACAAATAGATCCGGCAAATTTAATTCCTGCATTACCAGAACCAAGACCAATATTAAATGAAATTCAAGAATGGTTGAAAAATGAATCTACACAACTACAACGTATTCATATTAGAGATCGTCCAGATGTTAATTGTTACGTTTTAATTTCCCGTCGTTTACCACCAGAAACATCTTGGATAGATTTATCTTTAAAGTTTGATATCCCTGTAGCAACTCTTAGCAATTTCTATCAACGTCAGTGCTTTCCCCGTCTGCTCAACTTTGGTAAATCTCAAGCTTATTTTGATAGTGAAGGTTATTTCGATATATCATAAATTATGAATGACTCTACTGAACAACAAAGCATTTCTATTCCTATTTCTGCAAAATTCCGAGATACAGCTTTGCAATTTGCTCAAGAACAACCAAATCAAGATAAAGCTAAACAAATTTATCTCAATACTTTAGCCGTGCAAGTTGTTAATAATTACTTGCAAATGTTAGATATTTCTACCACAATAGAAGCTAGTTATAGTTGGGATTCTTGGGGCAGAATGGGAGCAAATGTAGCAGATTTAGTATTAACTGGAATTGGGCATTTAGAATGTAGATATATCAGAACAGGTGATCACATTTGTCACATTCCTTCTGAAGTTTTTAATCAGCGTTTTGGTTATGTAGTAGTAGAAATTAATCAAACCTGCCAAGAAGGAAAAATCAGAGGCTTTTTAGCACAAGTTACCACAACAGAAATCAACCTAGAACAGTTACAACCATTAGAAACATTCATAGAATATTATCATCAATTTTCTGGTGTGCAGTTGCGACAATGGTTAGAAGGAATATATACATCTCAATGGCAAAGTGTGGAAGAATTAGCTTTACAAAAAAGCCCACAATTAGCTTTTCGTTCTCCACAAGTCCGAGGATTTGAAATAGATACACCCAAAAAAGTTTGGCAAGTTATTGAACAATTATATCCCCAGCGAAGTTGGGAAGAAATCTTACCATCAAGATTATTATCAAATTTAGATAGAAAAATAACGGATATTCTTGTTCATCTTTTACAAACTACCAATGATGAAGAAATTCGTTGGACTCTAGCAGAAGTTTTATGGACAATAACACCAAACCATCCTGTAATTACTGCTAGACGAATTATGGATTTAGGAATGCAGTTGGCAGGAAATTATGTAGCTTTAATGGTGGCTATTTTACCCAAGATAGATAAAACTTATGCTGTGCTTTTGCGGGTATATCCAATGGGAAATAAACCCTATTTACCAGCAGATTTACAATTAGCAGGATTATATGAAAATGGAGAGGCATTTTTAGAAGTGAAAGCCAGAGAACAACGAGATAATTACATTCAATTAAAATTTTGTGCTGAATTAGGTGAAAAATTCCAAATTCGGGTTACTCTAAATAATGCAACCATTACAGAAAAATTTGTCATTTAGTCAGACAAATCAATTATGGTAAAAACAGTGGGTAAGCTGATCATATTCGAGATTGGAGAAGGTAGTTTTGAAACAGGATTTCCTGTCAAAATCAGAATTGGGGAAGATGGTAAACCCCATTTCGCAGAAATTTCTGGCAGGTTCCCCCCAGATTTAGAAATTCCTCGAACTTATTATGAATGGCAATCAGCTTATTATAAATTGCCTGGTAATTGGTTAATTACTGTTCCCCAAACCCAAATAACTAATGTATCTACTACAGAAGTTTGTCATACTGCTGCTCAAAAA
Organism: Dolichospermum sp. OTE_75_concoct_329_sub; assembly: GCA_031376645.1. Taxonomy (GTDB): domain Bacteria; phylum Cyanobacteriota; class Cyanobacteriia; order Cyanobacteriales; family Nostocaceae; genus Dolichospermum. Next base: position 25,037 of record JANMEE010000077.1, read on the forward strand.
TTCCAATCTAGTTTTAATAATTGGTTAAATCAACCATCTGTAAGAAAATTAGAAAGGCAATTTTTACAAAAAATTGGTGAATGGGATCATGTCCGCTTTATTTTACAAACACAAGATTCACTTTTAAGAAGACTTCCTTGGCATTTGTGGGAAATATTTCAAATAAGTCATATTCAACCAGAGGTTGTGATTAGTTCAGAATATGAACCGTCAAAAATTCAATTAAAAAGTCCGGTGAAAATTCTGGCTATTTTTGGAAATAGTCAAGGAATTGATATTCAACCAGATTTACAAGCATTGACAGCAAAATTACCAGGGGCAATTATTGAACCTTTACTGCAACCATCACGTCAAGAAATTGTTAAAAAATTATGGAATCAATCTTGGGATATTTTATTTTTTGCTGGACATAGTTCTAGTCAAGAAGATGATAGTTGGGGGGAAATTCAAATTAATGAAACTGAAACTTTATCACTTTTGCAATTACGGCATAGTTTAGGATATGCTGTTAAAAAAGGATTGAAATTAGCTATTTTTAATTCTTGTGATGGTTTAGGACTAGCGCGTAATTTAGCTAATTTACGCATACCTTATACAATTGTTATGAGAGAACCTATTCCTGATATTGTCGCTCAACATTTTCTAGAATATTTTCTCACGGTTTTTGCATCTGGTGAATCTTTATACACATCTGTACAACAAGCCCGTGTGCGGTTACAGGAAGATTTAGAAAGTCAATATCCTTGTGCTTCTTGGATACCTGTAATTTTTCAAAATCCAGCCGCAGTATTACTCAAATATCCCCAACCTCTCAATTTACAAAAGATAGGTTTACAGTCAGTTATAGCTACGATGTTATTAGGAATTTTTTGTACTATTTTATGGCTGAGTTTTCAAGAAATCAAGTTTCAAAATCGCTTCAGTTATGGTGAAAAAATATTATTTAATTCTCCAACTAATTTAGATAAAGAAGCAGCTATAAAAGCATTTTGGTGGAAAAATTATGAACAAGCTATTAAAAAATTCACTAAATATTTACAAGAATATCCCCATGATCCAGAAGCGAGAATATATTTAGAAAATGCCAAGATTGGTAATAAGGAAGTCATCAAAATTGGTGTAGCTGTACCCACAGGAAGTAATCCTCCCGTAGCACAAGAAATTCTGCGAGGAGTTGCACAAGCTCAACAAGAGATTAATCATGATGGTGGTGTAAATGGTAAGTTTTTACAAATCCAAATTGCTAATGATGATAATAACCCAGAAATAGCTCAACAAATTGCCCAAAAATTTGTTAAAAGTGCAGATATTTTAGCTGTAATTGGTCATAATAGTAGTGATGCAAGTATACCTGCTTCTAATATATATCAAGCTGGAAAGTTGGTGATGATTTCTCCAACTAGTAGCTCTATAAAATTAACAGATCGTCAAGATCAGAAGGATGGTAATTATATTTATAGAACTGTCATTAGTTCTAATATTATTGCCGAAGCTTTGGCTGAATATGCTAAAAATAATCAAAAAAGCAAGATACTGATTTGTAGTGATTCTCAAGCAACAGATCAATCTTTTGTCCAAGCTTTTATTAATGCCATTAATAGTAGAGAATTAGAGCTAATAAGTGATATTCGTTGTGATTTTGCGGCTGATAACTTCCAACCTGAGCAAATTATTCAAAGTGCAATTAAAGAAAATGTTAATACTATTATGATGAATCCTCAAGTTGATAGAATTAATCAAGCTATCAAACTAGCTGAAAGTAATCAAGGTAAGTTACTTTTATTAGGAAATCCCAGTTTACAAACACAAAAAACCCTGGCTGCTGGTAAGGCAGTTAATGGTATGATTATGGCAGTTCCTTGGCAAATTAATGGTTTAAATAATCAAGAATTTATCAAAAATGCTAATCGGATTTGGGGTAAAGAAAGCTTAATTACTTGGCGGACAGCTACGGCTTTTGATGCTACTAAAATAGTAGCTGTTGCTATGCAAAAAAATGGTAATAGGAGAATAGATATTCAACAAGCTTTAAGTAATCATTTTTCTTTTTCAGGTATAACAGGAACAATTAATTTTTTATCATGGGGCGATACCTTTGGTAGCCGAAGGCATCGCATAGGTAATGCTGTATTAGTTCAAATACAACCAGATTCCCAAGCCCCCACAGGTTATAATTTTATAGAAAAATAGCATAAAAACGTTGTGGGGTGGGCAACATGAGCGCCATTGTTTTTACAATTGCGAGCCGCAACGAATAGGAATCTGAATCACAAATTCAGTTCCTGCTCCGACTGTAGAAAAACACTTGAGCTTACCACCATGTTTTTCTGTGATGATTTGATAACTGATAGACATACCCATCCCTGTTCCTTTACCTATAGGTTTGGTAGTAAAGAAAGGATCGAAGATGCGTTGCTGAACCTGCGGGGTAATACCGATGCCATTGTCAGCGATCGCAATTTCTACCCACGTCTCTTTGATCACTGATGTACGAATCCTAATCTGACTTAGTTCAGCTTTGATGTCCTCACCTATTCCCTTAGGATGATGTTCTTTCAGTGCATCAATCGCATTGCATAAAATATTCATAAAAACTTGATTGAGTTGCCCAGCAGAACATTCTACTTGGGGTAATACGCCATAGTCCTTGATCACTGCAATTGCTGGACAATCTGATTGGGCTTTCAGACGATGTTGAAGAATCATCAATGTACTATCAATGCCCTCATGGATATTAACTAATTTAAACTCTGCTTCATCCATGCGGGAAAAATTCCGCAGGGACAGCACAATTTGGCGAATGCGATCAGTACCAACGTTCATAGAGGTGAGAGTTTTAGCCAAATCTTCCTGCAAAAACTCCAAGTCAATTTCATTAGCTTTAGTCTGAATTACCAAATTAGGGTGAGGATATTCCTGCTGATAGAGTTGCACAAGATCCAATAAATCTTGGGTATAGTCCTTTACATAGGTCAGGTTGCCATGAATGAAATTGACCGGATTATTAATTTCATGGGCAATTCCAGCTACCAGTTGTCCCAAACTGGACATTTTTTCACTCTGAACCAGCTTTAGTTGCAAACTTTGTAGCTGTTGAAGGGTTTGTTGCAGATCTTGTGCCTGTAAAAGTGCTTGTGATGCGTTTTGTTCTGCTTGGTTATAAAGTTGGGATTGCTGGATGGCAATGCCTAACTGAATTCCTAGACGATTTAACAATTTTTTTTCCGTTTCCTTCCACTCCCTAGTCCGACTACATTGATGAACAATCAGTAATCCCCATAGCTGATCATGCACCATAATCGCCACAATTAAATTAGCCTGCACCTGTATCCGTTGCAAGAACCGCAGATGATCAGGAGATAGTTTTGCCTCCAGAATATTATTCATTGCCCTAATCCCTCCTTCTCGGTAAAAGTCAAGATATTCCTGGGGAAAACAATTATCCGCAGCTTCTCCTATGGTAGGATTCCATAGTTGGGCAACGTCTTCTACAGTAACTTGCCCATACCAATTGGCATCGAATTGATAAATCAGTGCGCGATCAGGTTCAAAAATTTTGCGAACTTCACAGACGGCAGTTTTGAGAATAGTTTGTAAATCTAGAGATTGCCGGATTTGAGTTGAGAGATAATTTAATAGTTCTTCCTGTTGGGCTAACTCTCTGAATTGAGATTCAGATTCTTTGAGACGGTTTTCTGTTCGCTTTAGATCAGTAATCTCACTAAATGTACAAACCATCTGAGTTATAGAGGCATCTGATAAACTTAAAGGAACTGCATTAACAAGTAATGAGGTTAGTTTTTGGTGTGTTGGAGTTGTAATATCAATAACTATATTCTTTACGGGCTGTTTAGCCACGATTTTTTGAAAAATAGGACCAAATGAATGGAGATGCTGAATATCTTCTGTTTTGGATAGTGCATCTAGATTACTCGTTAATGCTCTTGCCCATAGCTGTTGCAATTCTGCCTCAGTTGGCAGATGTAACATCTCAAGAACAGCATGATTTGATAACTTAATTTGAGTATTTTCTTCGATCACTAACACTCCGACCTGAACACCTTCAATAATCGTTTTTAGGTACTTTTGACTTTCCTGAAGTGCCTGAGTATAAATAACTTGGGCAGATAATCGGCGATCAAAAAAGGCGGTCAGTAATGCTAACCCTAAAATAATTAGTGTGCCTATAATTACAGAAGCAGCCAGGGTAAATCCATTTTCAGGAGGCTGTAAATCCGTCGCTACTACTATATTGGGCATGGGCATGAAAGAAGCGGCTGCCATACCTGTATAGTGCATCGTGGGGATTGCTGATCCCATAATTATGGCTGCTAAGAGTTTTTTCTGGGTTTGATGTGGTATTGTTTCTTCTCGCAACCGGAACACTAAAAATAACCCTGCGAAGGAGACTGCGATCGCAATCAAGATCGAGAGCATCACTAACCAGTGATTGTAGTGAATTGCTGCGGATATTTGTATTGCCGCCATGCCAAGATAGTGCATTGATGCAATTCCCAATCCCATGAAGAGTCCACCTATTAACAGTCTAAATCCACCCAAAATTGGACGACTGACTAAAAATAGTGCTAGTCCTGATGCTAAGATGGCAGGGAAGACCGATACCAGAACCATCATAAAGTCGTAATTAACAGTCAGGGGTAATCTGAATGCCAGCATTCCAATGAAATGCATTGACCAGATACCTATTCCCATAGCAGCCGCTCCACTCACTAACCAACCAATCTGGGCGCGGTTTTGGGTAGAATTTATTCTTCCCGCTAGGTCTAAAGCTGTATATGAAGCTAATATAGCGATCGCTATTGAGAGAATGACAAGCTGAAAATTATAACCAGTAGATAAGGGATAACTCATAAAATTTAAAAAAGTTAATTATTGTATCAATACCTTCACCAAAATTCTGAAATCCTATCAATATCCTCACGATTTTATCAGAACAAAATTCAGAATTAACCGAGTCAGGAGTCAGGAATCAGAATGAATTCTGTACGACTAGCGGATGAATAAATGGATTGAATCAACTTTACATACCGTTACATATTTTAGTTCCCCCAGCCTATTTAGTATAAAATATTTTAGTATAATAGTGTAAAAATATTGTGAGGTGAGCAACATGAGTGCCATTGTCCACCAATTATAAAATGTTCTGTAAAAGTAAGTTGTAATTATTTGACTAATGACTCAACAAAACCGCATTGGTATTATTTTAGGAACTCGTCCTGAAGCGATTAAACTAGCTCCAGTAATTCAAGTTTTTCAAAATTCTCCAGATTTTGAATTGCAGGTAATTCTCACAGGACAACATCGAGAAATGGTTGAACAAGTAATGCAATTGTTCAAACTTAAAGCCGATTGGAATTTAGAGATTATGCAGCGTCAGCAATCTCTGAGTGATATTACTTGTAGGAGTTTACAAGGTTTAGAAGCATTATTTCAAACGCAAAAGTTAGATTTTGTAATTGTTCAAGGAGATACAACAACAGCCTTTGCAGCAACCTTAGCAGCATTTTATCAGCAAATTCCTGTTGGTCATGTGGAAGCAGGTTTAAGAACTGATGATTTATTTAATCCCTTTCCAGAAGAAGCTAATAGAAGATTAATTTCCCAACTTACCCAATTACATTTTGCTCCTACTACCTTAGCGGTGGAAAACTTACAACGTTCTGGGGTATTAGGAGAAATTCATCTCACAGGAAATACAGTTATTGATGCTTTGTTAAATGTGGCTGCAAAAAAACCCGCTTGTGATATACCAGGTTTAGATTGGCATAAATATAGGACAATATTGGCAACAGTTCATCGTCGGGAAAACTGGGGAGAACCTCTGCAAGATATCGCTCAAAGTTTTTTGCAAATTTTAGAGCAATTTCCTGATACAGCCTTATTACTGCCATTGCATAAAAATCCCACAGTTAGAGAACCATTGCAAGAATTGTTAGGGAATAATCCGCGTATTTTCTTAACAGAACCCTTGGATTATGCTGAATTAGTGGGGGCTATCGAGCGATCGCATTTAATATTAACAGATTCCGGTGGTTTACAAGAAGAAGCCCCCAGTCTTGGTAAACCAGTCTTAGTTCTCAGAGATACCACAGAAAGACCAGAAGCAGTTACCGCAGGGACAGCAAAACTAGTAGGGACACAAACCGCAAATATTGTCACAGCCGCTAGTGAACTACTCAGCAACCCCGCAGCTTACACTAAAATGGCCACCGCCATTAATCCCTTTGGCGATGGCCATGCAGCAGAACGCATCCTACAACTAGTCAAAAATTATTTAGGTTGTTGAACTACACAAAATTACAAATCTTGTAGGGTGGGCATCTTGCCCGCCAGTGTGTTTAAATACCTAAAGCTCTCCGAGTTTGATAACCAACAACGCCATCCACACGTAGTCCGTTACGTCTTTGGAAGTGACGAATTGAGTTAATAGTTCGTGAGCCGTAAACACCATCAACTCTAATACCTAAAGCTCTTTGGATTTCTCTGACTCGTTCACCTCTTGAGCCGTATCCTACCGTTACCCTACCACCAACACCGTATCCAGAACGATATCTACGGTGAGAACGACCAGGAGTGTTACCAATCCATCTTTCAGCAGCATAGTATCCTCGGTAACGTCCCGAAGAAATTCTTGCAAATCCATTTCTAACACTACCAGTTTCACCAATGTACGAACCATTGCGGACACAAGCTACAGATGAATTCCCTGTGCTAGGTCCTGTACGAAGGTAAAGACAACTTCCATTAGTGCTGACATATTCGGCAGAAGCAAACTGCATTTGAGCAACTGTAGCTAGTAATATGGTCACGCCAGTCAAGGTTAACCATGCAGAAGATTTAAAAATTTTCCGCCAATTAAATGACGATTTGGAAAGATTTAATGCAAAAATTTCATTTGGTTGTTCATCTTCTATATACATATATGAATAAGCCAAATATTCCATAATCACCTGCTCCTTTATATGAACTTTTGCAATACTTTTGTCTAGTCCTAATCTTCATTGATTTTATACTTCTTCAGGACAATATATTGGCTACTATATTCCGCCATTTGAACTGTCACATCAGGTATTTGTAATGAAATCATCAATTACTCATAATGGTGAGTAATTTTATTTCCCTAAACTATGAGAAGTGAGAAAACTATCAGCCCGAATTGGACTACCATTACGCCAAATTTCTATTTTTTCTGGGCTGATTAAGTAGGAAAAAGTACCGTTATCTGCCTGATATTTATCATTATCAACTTTCCAAGCTAGAAGTTTTAATAGTTGATTTGGTTCTTGTTTCAATTTCCCTAAATAAAATAGCTTACCATTTTCTTCACAAACTTTTATACTGACTGTTGCTGTCTCCCCTTTCATCATTATAATTCCCTTGCAATCAATATTATTACTTATAGGTAAAACTGGTTTTGGAGTTGAGATAATTGGTTGATTTACTGGTGTTTTCGCAATGGTGGTGGGCTGCAATAAATTAATAGGATTACTAGCTAAATGACCATCTGCATAAAATTCAAAATGCAAATGAGGGGCGGTGCTATTGCCTGTTGAACCCATTTCGGCAATAATTTGACCTTGTTTGACCTGTTGACCTTTACTGACTAATAAACGGCTATTATGTCCATAAACCGTCACACTGCCATTAAGATGTTTAATTTCGATAAAATTACCTAATCCCCAATCATCCCAACCAGCTTTCACGACTGTACCAGCAGCAACAGCCAAAATTGGAGTTCCTTCTGTACCAGCAATATCAATTCCCTCATGTTTATATTTAATAAAACCTTGAGAAAGCACCCCTTCAGCAGGCCAAATTAAGTTAGTCGTAGCTGGGGAGTTAATTAGAGAAACTGTCTGAGTTAAAGCCGGGGAAGCTATATTTAAAACTAAAGAGCAGGAGATGATAGCCATAAAAGCATAATTACAAAAGCGGTAGATCTTAACTTTTTTCATCAGTTTCTAGCCTAATAATTGCTATAGCAGCGAAAAGGAAGTCAAAGCCGACTACTGTAAATAGAGAAATGCTATAGTTATTTGCTATTTCAGTCTCAAATGTGTCAGATCAGGACAATTAGCTGGTTAAATTTACAACTTGTGCAAATTTAGAGACTCACAATTAAAAAAATATCCCAAAATTTTTTGTGGTGCGGGCATCTGGTCCCCTAATAATACAAGGAGGGACCAGATACCCATCCCACAATGGATAGCGAACGCGAGAGCGTCCCGGAGGGAACTAGCGCTGCTGCAAGCAGTTCATCTTTTTTGTGTAGTTCTCTTACTATTTCTAAAACCTCTTTCCTGGTCATCAGGATAATTTTCAACGCCAGGCTAACCTGCTTAAGCGAAATTTGCCGTAAAATGCCAATATATTTCTGTAGAGGAAGGAAGGGATTTATATAGTACATATAATCAAGTTTTAAGTGGATTAGTAAAAATGATTAATCATCCAGAAAGTTGGCTAATTGGTAACAAGTGATTATTGCTGCCACAGGGAACATATCGAGCAGAATTTTCCGGTTCTTTCTCTTCAAACTCCCTTGTCTACTTTCCTTCCTTGTCTTCCAAGTCCAGCATAAAACCCAATTGTAAAAAACCTACACCTGTCAGGGGGTTTCCCCGCCCTCAACTGTATCTCATCCGACCGAGAACCGCTATAGAATAACTAATTTCCTGCTTGTGCTATTCTGACAACTAAAGTATATTCAGACATCATAAAAACACTATTATTAATGATGAATTTTGTATGACGAGAGAAGCTCATGACCAATTTGCAAAAGAATATCTAGAGGAATTATTAAAACCTTTAGGTCAAGTAGATATTAGTAAAGATGTGAAAAGCGAAGTTAGAGAAATAGATATTTCCTTTGTTCCCAATCAATCAAAACCGTTTATGGCAATTTTTTCTCTCCTTAATTTGTATTACCTCTGGTTATAAAATGTTCACAACTGGATACTCACCTTTTTGATTTTCTTGCTCAGGAGTTAGAGGAATATTGACTTCTCAACTCCTGTTTGATGTTTAATTTTCTATTTCCACAGGTGGACGGACACACAAATATAGCAAAGGTCCGAACAAAGGAATTGTAAATAACCAAAATAACTGATTATTTTGCCAACCCCGTCGCTTCATATCATCTCCTAACAAAGTGGGAAATAATAAACTCAACATCACAAAATCTAAACTCATAACATGAATAAAGCGGCTATTTTGCCACTGTTGCCAAAAATTACCCCAATCTCCTTGTAAACCAGATGCTAATAAAATCGCCGCACCTATAGTTAATAAAAGTCCAAAAATGCGAGAATCTAGTATTTTGAGAAATAAATTTTTTTCCCCTACAAAATTTTGGTTAGGTGATCTTAAAGCCAAATATGGTAAAAGCACAAAAGCACCAAGAGCAAAAGAACCAATAGCAAATGGCCAAGCAGGTATTTTTTGACCTCTACCATCAAAAAAAACTACTGCACTATATACAAAAGGCCAAATCCCCATGATATTAAATAAAGATATAATCAGAGGATTAATTCCCTGCCAATTTCCTGTAGAGAGATTTTTTATTAATTCAAAAGTATCAGGTTGTTCAGGAGGAGCAAAGAAAAAGGCATAGGAAATAAATCCTAGCCATAATAGACCAAAAATGATTTTTCTAATCATGAATTTAGAGAAATTAACTAAAAGCTTCCGAGAGATAATCTGCTGCTGCTGCAACTACAGCGATCGCACTCTCATAGTCTAACCTAGTTGGACCCAAAACCCCCACACTTCCCACAGGTACAGAACCCCGACGATAAATAGCAGAAATCAAAGTACAAGTTCGAATAGGTTCGAGAGGATTTTCTGTGCCAATCCGCACCGTTACCTTAGACTTATTTAGATCGTCCATTCCCGCTTCTTCACAAATTAAATGCCAAAGTTGATCTTGTTCCTCTTCCAATAAGTGGATAATAGTTTGTACCTGCTGTACCTGAGAAAACTCTGGTTGTCGTAAAACCTCTCCAATCCCTCGGACCATAATTTGTGTAGTTGTCGGTGCTAGAGCGCGATGAGTCAACTCTACCAAAGAACTTTTTAATAATTCGCCATAACTTTGAAACTCTTGATCCAATTCACTCCAATCCAGATAGCCTAATTCTAATAAACTCCGTCCTCGTAAGTGAGTATTCAAAAAGTTAGAAATAATCTGCAATTGATGATCAATTACTTCCGGTTCAGGTTTGGTTTCTGAGTTCGGTGCAAATAAATCCATTACCTTAGAATGGGTTTCATAACTATCTGTCACTACAATCAACATAATCTTCTCCGATTCAATCTGCACCAGTTGCAAATGTCGTAACTTTGCTGTGGTGGTTTGGGGCATAGTAATCAAAGTAATGCAGCCGCTTAATGTTGCTAAAATTTGAGCAGCACCTTGTAATAACGCCTCCAAACTCCAATCTTCCCAATGCAGATGTTTTTGTAATGCTGTTTCTACCTCTTTACCTAAAATTTCTGATGGTTTAATAAGTTGATCAACATAAATACGATAACCAGAATCAGAAGGAATTCTGCCCGCAGAAGTATGTGGTTGATAAAGTAATCCCGATTTTTCTAAAACACCCATCACACTGCGAATCGTAGCAGAGCTAACACCTAAATCAAAACCTTCAATTAGAGATTTAGAACCCACAGGCTCTGCTGTAGCAATATATTGCCGGACAGTAGCCCAAAGTATATTCTGTTGCCGATTAGTCAGGTGAACTTGCATAGGTGATATTTTTACTGAAGGCAAATCTTAATCAAAATTTGAAAAAATATGTGATTTTCACCACAAAACCGGAAAAAAATAATTAGTTATTAATTAACTTAAGATAGCAAATTATATACTTATATTGTATTAATTAAACACAAAATTTACCTTTAGCATTTATTTGCTGTATTTGTCATTGCTACATCGCTGAAACCCAAAAAGAGGATAAATTTCTATATTATTCGGTATTATCTCATAGTTCGTTAACATAAGTTGTGGTTTTAACTACACAATCTCCCTTGATGAAAATATTAGTTGAAAACCCCAACAGCGCAGTGTGTCATATCACTAAGGCTATTCCTCTAACTTCCACTCCTGACTCGGTGAATTATGCCATAGGACTGCTATAGTAACTTAATTATATTTCTGCAAATACTTATGGCAGCAAAGAAATTTTTGAAACATATCATTATTAAACTATTGACTGGGAGATCAGAACTTGACTATGCTACTCTGGCTAGTCAACTAACTTTAGCAGATGCGATCGCCAAAATTGACAGGCTTTTTGGTTGTGAGGCTGTTTTAAAAGAATTTGACGCAGATGCTACCATCTCTTACTACACCCAAAGCGAGTGGGGTTATCAAATCTATCACTCTGGAAAAGATGCCATCCACATGGCATTAAACCCTGATGGTGTATTTAATCCAGATGGTTACTATGCTCAACCACGAGTAGTTGCCCAGCAAATTCGTGAACTTGATGCCAAGACTGTTTTAGAATTAGGATGTGGCAAAGGATTTAATAGCTGTTTTTTAGCCCAGCAGTATCCAGAAGTAGATTTCACTGGAATTGATTTAACACCATCACATATAAAAATAGCCCTTCGCAAAGCAGATAAATTTTCTAACCTATCTTTTCAAGAAGGTAACTTTAATCGCCTCAACTTTTTAGATCAATCCTTTGATATTGTTTTTGCCTTTGAGTGTTTATGTCACGCATCTGAACCGGAAACACCACTGGCAGAAATTTTTCGTGTGCTGCGTCCAGGTGGAAAATTAATTGTGTTCGATGGCTATCGTCAAATTAACTTTGCACAACTCCCTAAGTTACTTCAAACCGCAACTCAACTTGTAGAAATATCAATGGCAGTTCGTCATGGATTTTCAGAAATTAATGATTGGAATACTATCGTCCAATCAATTGGATTTCGAGTTCAAGCGATTGAAGATATTTCTTTAGAAATTCAGCCGACATTATTAAAATTACAAAAATTATCTTTGAAACTTTTTCTATTGTCTTGGCAACTAAAAATACTTATTTATTTATTGCCTAAATATTTAGTTAGAAATGCAATTGCGGGTCTTTTAATGCCTTTTACTGTCAGTCCTAAAGGAGAAGCTTTTGGATATTATAAATTAATCTTAGAACGACCTTTGGACACCTGAAATCTGAACTTTGGGCGGGGAAACCCCGCCCCTGACAGGTGTAGGTTTTTAATATTCTCTGTAAAGGCAAGACCAGGAAGACAAGGAAGGATAGTAGACAAGGAGGATTTTATCCAAAAAATACTCGGTTTATGGGTTATTTTGTTACCAATCATACATTCCTTCTCCGTTTTCCTCCCTTGTCACCTTGTCTGCCTTGTCCCCCAAG
>JANMEE010000094.1:0-13616 GCA_031376645.1 Dolichospermum sp. OTE_75_concoct_329_sub
GCTTGGGGAAATTCAATATATCTGCATTTGAAAAACATAACATATCAACCACTTCACCTGAAATATCGTCCCCAGTCTTTTACTGAACTTGTTGGTCAAAGAGAGATCGCAACTACTCTCACCAATGCTATCACATCCCAACGAATTGCCCCGGCATACCTCTTCACTGGACCCAGAGGTACAGGTAAAACTTCCAGCGCACGCATTTTTGCCAAATCTCTAAATTGTCAACATGGTAATTCTCCTACTCCCACACCCTGCGGCCTGTGCAATTCATGTACCAGCATCTCCAAAGGCTTATCTCTGGATGTGGTAGAAATAGATGCTGCTAGTAACTCTGGTGTTGAAAATATCAGACAAATTATTGACCGCACCCACATTATACCTGTCAATAGTCGCTACAAGGTGTTTGTTTTAGATGAAGTGCATAGCCTCAGTTCACAAGGATTTCAGGCTTTACTCAAAACCTTGGAAGAACCACCAAAAAATGTAGTGTTTATCCTATGCACGACAGAAATTCACAAAGTTCCTGCAACAATTATTTCTCGTTGTCAAAGGTTCGATTTTAAAAGAATTGGTGTTGAGGATATGATACAAAATCTCAACCAAATTGTGAATGAGGAATTAATTGATATTACTCCAGAAGCATTACGTCTGGTAGCACAAATCTCTTCTGGATGTTTACGGGATAGTCAATGTTTACTGGATCAATTGAGTTTACTAAATATCACTATTGACCAAAATTGGGTATGGGAAATGGTGGGAAATGTGCCTGAGTATGAATTGCTAACAATGGTGGAAAGAATTGCTGAAAATGATAGCGATTCAGTAATTAATATTATTCGGAATTTGTTAGAATGGGGTAAAGAACCTTTGGTAATTTTGCAAAATCTCACTAGCTTTTATCGAGATATGTTGATTGCTAAAACATCTCCTAGCAGTAAGGAAATGGTGATGCTAACTGAAGATACTTGGCAACAATTATGCCAAATAGCTAAAAGTTGGGAGACTACAAATATTTTAGCAGGACAGCAGCACCTGAGACAATGTGAAGTGCAGGTAAAATTATCTACTCAACCGCAGTTATGGTTAGAAGTTGCTATTTTAGGTTTACTACCTGCTGCTAATTCTACAAATTCGAGTCAATTTATTCCCATTGCTGAAAATCCACCTTGGACGAATTGGAAAACACCTGCTGATGCGATCGCTTGGGGACAACAGAAATTACCAAATATGAGTCTTGAATCCCTGCAAGAACGTTGGAATTCCTTGATTCCAGTCAATGGTAAGAAAGCTCCTATTTGGGTAGAAACGGTACAACAGTTATCCTCTTCTCGATAACATTCTATCAATTAGTATAGCAATCTTATCTGATTTTTGAAGATTCATTTATGGAAATAGCCTTACCCAGAGGTGGAAAGAGAATAAATCTTAATTTTCAGAATGATTTAGGATTGCTATATAACCAGCCATTCACGATGAATGGCTTTTAAATTTTCCATCACATACTAATTCCTAAATTAGTTAAGGGACTTCCAGGAAACAAATTATCCCAATAAATGAACAAAAGAACCACTCCAGGCACAGAGAACACAGAGAAAGAAGAAATAGAGAGGGTTTTTGCGTTAGTTTTGGGACATATTTTTATTTGGAAGTCCCTAATTTCTTACACCAATTTTATGTGAGGCTGCACAGAATCATGAATTTCATTATTCCATCTTCATCTGTGTTTATCTGCGTTCATCTGCGTTCAATTATTCCTGATATTTCATTCTATGGAGTTTCATATTAATTTGGCATGACATTATAAAATTACCACGGCGATTATTTTGAAAATCTATTTGTAACAAGCTTTTTAAATATTAGCGGCTAATGCCGTTATAGATGTAAATTCATTCATTTCTTTTCAAAATCCAAAAATAAAAACCATTAGTGAATAACTCATAATCACAATGAATATTAATTACAATCATCGTCATTTTATCACCAAAAGCGATAATAAAATTACTGTTGCCGAAGATAAATTAAATATTTTCCACACAGATGATACTGTTTATCAATCCTGGCAACCTTTACAGACTATCAAACCTTACAATGCCCTGAAGCAAACTGTTATTGACATTGAAACTTCAGGGCTGATTCCTAGTAAAGATAGAATTTTCGCTATTGGTTGTATGAATGAATTGGGCGAGTATTTTGTATTTATGGATGAAAATGAATCAAAATTACTCTGCCAATTTATTTCCTATTTGCAGTCTATATCTCCTGATGTAGTTCTCACATACAACGGTACAGATTTTGATTTTCCATTTATCATTACTAGATGCCTAATAAATAACATATCTCATCCATTTACTATTTCTCAGCAATCGAGAATTATCAAGACAGCACAGGTATTTGGTAAGCCTATGAATATTTCCGAAATATTCATCAGCAACAGCCAACATATTGATGTTTATATTTGTGTTTTGAGATGGGATTTTGTCAATAAAGCATTATATCAACATTCCCTCAAAAGTGCAGTCATAGAAATGGGATTGCGAGAATCTGCTAGATTAGTTTTAACTCCCCAAGAAATTCAAAATTGTTGGGGTGAAGGTGTCGGTTCTCAAGGATGGGAAAAAATCAGAAAATACCTAATTTATGATTTGGAAGATACGAAATTAATTGCTGATAAATTAGTTCCTTCCTATTACTATGAATCGCTGATAGTACCAGGTATGAATTTACAACAATTATCGCTGACTGGTAATGGTACTAAATGGCAGCGAGTTTTAGAAAGACAATATCCAGGTTACAAACCAACATCTGATCCGAAGTTGAAATTTGAGGGAGGACTGGTAATTTCTGTACCAGGTTTACACAAACACATTGCCAAAATTGATGTTTCCAGTCTGTATCCCAGCATTATGCTTAAATATGGGATTTGCTCCCGCAAGGATACGCAACGAGTCGGTTTAAGTGTTCTCGATTATCTCACCAGGGAACGACTCAGACTCAAGGAATTAGGAAAAGCTGGAGATTTAGCTGCTAAACAAGCTGAAGCTGCTCTCAAAGTGTTAATCAACTCGTTGTTTGGCTTTTATGGGACTTCTGGTGTTGGTTTTAACAATATGGAAGCTGCTGCACTGGTTACAGCTTATGGCAGAGGTATTCTGCGATTCATGATTGATGTGATTGAAAAAGCGGGAGGTATCCAGGTTGAAAGTGATACTGATGGTGTGTTCTTCTCCCGCTCTGAACCTCTGCTGATATTTGAAAAGCTGCAAAATGCTTTACCTACGGGTATCAAAATTGAGTTGGAAATTCTTGCTCAAGCGATGTTTGTTCCCTCTAGAGGAGCTAAGAATTATATTATCTGGCATGAAGATGGTAAAATTACTACTAAGGGTTCATGGCGGAAAAGAGACCGTTCTCGTCTAGAAAAGGAGTTTCCTTTGAACTACCTGACACAATATCTTCTGTCAAAGGCTAAGACAGAACAATATTACCAGGAATTAACCAAGGTTATTCGTTCTGGTGATTTTCCTGTGGAACAGTTACAGGTTACTCGGAAAATTAAGAAGGGTGAAAAGGCTCTTTTGGTTCTGGGTAATACTGGGGATGTTGTGACGTTTTATCAAGGAATTACGGGGTTGACTAATTCTGAAGTCTATTCCAGTGGGTATTATTTGGAGTTGATGGCTAAAAAACGAGATGAGTTACTTTCGGTTGTTGAGCCTCAAGGTGATGTGGGAAAGCAGTTGAGTTTGTTTTGAGTGAGGAATTATACTGATAATGAGAGCGATCGTCTATGGTAATGGAGTGGGCGATCGCCTATAATTTTTGTCTCCATATTTGCTGTATCTATTTTGGATATATGGCAAAGCTATCGTTAGGGGCAAGATAGTCTAGAAACTTTGCTACATCATAGCTTAGTCTAAACACTAGCCCTTTCAAGGTGGTGAAATTCCGAAGAAAGATTGGTTGTTTCAAACTTCATAAAAACCAAAATCTAATGGAAGGATTCAAGATAGAATCAACGAAACAACGTATATTGCTTAGTCACCTTGAAAGGGCTAGTCTAAACACCAGAAATAAAATAATGAAATAAATTACACTGGAGCATTACTGAGAATTTGTTTAAGCTCTCCGGCAAACTTATTCAATGTGTTTACCCGATCATTAAGTAGCTGCTTATCTTGCGTATAGACCTGCCGTTTACTTTGTAGGTTTTCGATGAAACTGTCAGCACCCTTCTTCCAAGTCTTGAAACACTCTTCAGCAATTATGTTCGCTACACTGGTAACTTGTTCAATAACTTTAGATCGGCGATTTGCAATCTCTTTTTGAGCCTTCTGTTTTTCCTGATTAGCCCAAAATAGTAAGCCAGCTTCAACCAGTACTATACCTACAATTGCAATCTCTCCTTCCAGTTCATGTTGATGAAGATTATGCTCATCTTGTAATAAACTGGGTGCTTGATCAATTTGCTCTTGAGTCAGTTTTCCACCTTCTGAGTGATAATGATTAAAATCATCTGAAAAATTGTCTAGTTTGACCAATTCTTGTCGTACATCTTCTGGTTTTAGGTCTTTGAATATACTATGCCAGCGATGATTAAAATCGTTTTTCTCACCTTCTAAGATTGTCTTTAAAGTCGCGGCAAGACCTCCTCCAGCCAAAAGAGGTTTTTCTGGATCGAAATCGAAAAAGTTTTCCCATAGCTTATTGGGCGATTGTTTTGATTTATTCTCAGTAATTCCTTCAAGCAATTCGGATAGCATTTGAGCAGCAGGTCTTGAAGACATAGTGCTTAGTTCTGTTTCTACCTTCTTAGCCAAATTATTAAGCTCTAAATTTTGACTAATTTTCCATTGTTCGTAAACCTCTGTCAGTCTCTCCTTCAAAACAGGAGTGATTTGGTTTACATTGGTATAACCAATATTAGATAAAGAACGCAGTTCGTTGCCGATTTTTGTTTTGATATCTGCTTCTGCTGCGAAAATCAAAGCATTTAGTTCTTTTTCAAGCAAGGATAATCGCTCAACCCAATTATCACACTCTTCAAGGGCTTCTTTTGTCTGTGACTCTTTCTCACATAAGGTTTGTAATTCCTGCTTTCCTTTCAATGAGAAATATCTGAGTGCTGTTTTCTGTCGTAATTCTGGTAATTGTGACGGTAAACCTTTGAGTGCTTCTGTTAGTTTATCTACACCATCCCATTCACGAGAGTGGTCATAATCTTCGCTGTATGGCTGCTGATTATCGCCCACAGATCCATAAGCATCTGCGACAACAGCATAAATTTCCAGCAGTTTGACATCCACATGGTTTTTTTCTAGAAGTTGCTGTAGCTCCTCTTGCTTACGTCCAACATATTTCCGATAGGCTTCCTCGTCCTCAGCAGGGTCAGTTCCCGCTCCTTCGTCCATACGAGAGATTACAAGCTTAAGGCTACCAGTTAGGAAGGGTTTACTGATTTCTGGGCCAAAAAACTTCCCTGTCAAAAGTGGAATAATCTGCTCTTTCTCAGCAGCCGTTATAAGCTGTGGAAGTAAGACTAACAAGAAAGTATCGCTGAGTACCAGTCCCTCTGTTGCTTTTGTTTCATGTTCTACTCGTTCATTTGAGATTCCTGGAGTATCTCGAAATATACAACCTAACGCTGACACTTCGTCATTTTTGAAGGTTGTTGGATTAGCTTTTACAGTTAGCCATTCTGGAACATTTTTACCATCATCTATCAACAAACGTTTTAGTAGAGAACTTTTTCCAGCATTCCAAGGACCATAGATGGTAACTACAGGCTCATTAAGGGTTTTATACTGTTGCCACTCTTTCTCAATTGCATCAGCGTTTCCACCGTCAGGAAGACTACGGAAATAATCAAGTATCTGTTTTATCCAAAGTTCCAATGTGCTATTCGTCATATTTAGATCCTCAAATTCAATGACTAAGTATTTTGGGAATTAGTGTGTTGTTAATTTTGATGTAGCAATTTTGTATGCTTGGCATATTCTACTGGTTAAAACTCTTTCCTGTCACCTAATATATTGAGAGCGAAAGGATGGATTAGTAAGCAAATTCCAAGCCATATTTTTGCAATATTCGTATTTCTGTTTGCGAGCATTTTTGTCTTGCTTCTCCTTTTCAATTTTTTGAAGTTCAGTATTTAATTCCTTGAATATAGAGTGAAAATCGTCCCTCATATCCTGTAAGTAACCGATGGGAAGACGGACATTTGTATGGCGAGAATAAATAACATTAGAATTTTGTTGATCGGTTTCTTCTAACCAAAAACAACAAAACTCTTCAGCACTCTGTTTGATGCGTTCTGTCAAATTATTCCGAGCATCTTCTCTTTGTTGTTTTTCTTTTTTCTTATTATGTATGGAAATTAGATCCATAACTAGACCAAGTAGAGGTAAAAAAACTAATCCTTGGGCTAATGCTGGCATCAATTTTGGAGATAAGTTTAATGTAGCGCCTATCCAAGTTGCAATATCATCAGCAAAAGGCGCGATCATTTTGGCTGAATTTTTGATCAGCCTGTTTAATCTTTTTAGCCAGGGATTATTTACTGGGATCAAATTATCAGATCCACCAACCTTACTTATAAGCTCTGGAAACGTATCTTGAAATTCTGCTGAAGCAATTCGTCTTTCTATAAGGGATTCAGTGTTTTTTACCCAACCATTAATTTTGTCTTGTGCTTTTTTATGCCATTGTGTAAGTTGATATTGGAATGCCTTGTCTGTCCACCACTCGCTGAGTAGCTTGGCTTGAGCTTGAATTTCAGCTTCTCCAAGTGCGGATAAGGTATCTTGAATTAATCCGGTAGTGTGATCGTGGACTATTCGCCTTAGCTCAATCTTGATTTCGGTCTTAATTCTGTCAGCTTTTTCAATAGATTCAGATAAAATTTGGTAAAGCTGATTAATCGATTTCTCTTTTTTTTCTAAGTTTTTCTCAATTTCTGTGACTGTACCAATTAAATTGGAAAGACGAGCTAGGGCTGCTTCAAGAATTAACCAGTCTGCGCCCATTTTTTGGATTTCAGAGCGTTTAGAAAGAAAAGCGTTAACAAATGAGTTAAATCCATCCCAATCTCGGTAAGGGTCGAAGTCTTTTGAGTTGATATCTCGACGGTTGCCCATCAAACCATATGGGTCACTGGACATACAGAATACTTGCTTGATAGTGATAAAAATGCCCCGTGATTCAAGAGCCAAAACCAGTTCTTCTTTTTTGCGCTGGCATAAGCGTAAGTATTCATTGGGTGATTCAGTTGGATCTACTCCTAGTTGGTCACAGCGATTAATAATAAAGAGTGTCCGGTCTTGTTTGGGCAAGATACCTCGCTCTCCATCACCTTTGAGAATTAAGTCAATAGCATTAGTATCTCCTGTTATTAAATTTTGATTAAAAAGATAAATGATAGCAGAGGCATCCGCTAGAGAATCAAGTGCCACATCGGTGTCATTAGCTCGTGTGCTTTGAAAACCAGGGTTATCTACAAGCCATACCCCGTTCCACTCATACTTACCTACTACGGCAGTCGTGGGATCTGCTCGAACCTCCAAATTTTCTGGGATATTCAGTCCCGCATCAATAATCAGCCTTTTAATGAAAGACGTTTTGCCTGTATTCCAGTCTCCATAAAGGTGCAACCGTGTCTTTTGGTCTTTGCTAAAAATATCAAGCTCATTGAGCAATTTCGCAATCTCATCGTCAGCAGGAGTAAGTATTTGACGAGTTTCGTTTAACCACTTAGCTGCTGTACCTGATTGTAAACTATTGGCGTAATCAGCTATTTGAGAAAACTTTGCCTTAAAAGGCTGCTCTTTCAAAATATTTTTCAGCCAAGTGATGGGATTAGATATAACCTTTCCATCCGCACTATCTTCAGATTTAAGCCCAGTAGGATCTGATATCCAGTCTTCGCCTAGCCAGAGCTTCAGTTCAGCAGAGGGAACATTGGGAAAGCTTTTTTGCTCGACTGAATTAGCAGCACGCAAAAGTAGCTGTTGAGCAGGGATGCGAAGTGGGATTTGACTGATAATATCTCTTAAGTGGACTTCTGTGGACTGTGTTTCTTGTTGAATAAGGCGTAAGGCAATCGCATTGCACAGAAGAGGATCGAGAGTTTCTACAAGGGCAGTTTGGCTGATTGTGCTTGTTTCTTCGGTGATTTTCTGGGTCAAATTGTCATAGGTTTCATTCACAGCTTGAAGTACCTGACTTAAAGCTTCGCGTCTTTTAGATAATCGCGTCTTCTCTGCTTCCTTACTTGCGTGATCGCTAAACCAACCAAAAGCAAAAGATGCGAGACCTCCAATAAAACTCACAGCAGCAGCGACTCCCGCAGCCCATCCAAAAGGATTCCAAAAGTTTGCCACTGCTAAACTTCCAAGAACAGAAGCCACGCTGCCAAGGAAACCTCCACCTATAGCTGCATAATTTGCCCATTGCCAACCTGTATTTCTATTACCATCTACTTTAGTTGCACGGGTAATGCACTTAACATCTGAGTCAGTTTCTTTGCGCTCCAATTCTAACTTCTGTTGCAGATATTCAACAGCTTCTTGAACAATACTATTGGCAGCCTGCTGTATTTTGTCGGAATTAAATACCAGATTCTTAAAATTTTCCTCGCTTAACTGCTGACCTTTGTCAAAGGCATCTAAAACCAGTTGTTGTGCCTTATTCAGAGACTCAGAACGTAGCGGTTCTAACTTCGTTGATAGAAGGCGCTTTGCGTGAACTTGGTACTCTCCTTCGGTTGGGGCTTGAAAAGGTTCTTTACGAAGTTGTTCCAGCTTCGTTAGCAGGTCAACTTCGCCACCAGGTTCTTTGGGGAATAATTGACGGGAGTGGGGATAACCCACTATATTAAGATTGCGTTTGATATAATCTTCCCAAAAATTTGAAGCTGTTTGAGCTTCTTGCTGCAACTGACGCAGGTCATTTTTTAGACTACATAACACTCCACAAGTCTGTTCCCTAAGCATTCCCAGGCGCAACCCTACTGCGTCAGAACTTATTGCTTCTATAATTAAGGCTTCCAAAGCAGGGAAGTTTGACCATTTCTCTAAGTTCTCGATTCCGTATTCACTTCGATATTTAACAAGCTCTTTTTTGTAATTTTCTTTATAAGGTCCGCTAAATGGTTCCTTAATACGGGCATACAGGGCTCTATGGCTGCTTAATGCCACAATAGGGACATCAAACATCTCCATTTTTTCTAGTTCATCTCGAATACTATTGGTTTGTTGCCACACCTGCTGAGATATATTTTTTCGCTGTCGCTCAGTGGTAGCCTTCTTAGGCATCCGCCATAATTTATTGCGTGAATTAAAAACTACTATAACGGGCTTACCATATTTCTGAATCCAGTCTGCAACTTTCTTAAATTCATAAGCAGTATGATTTTGGCTATCAAAGCACAAAAGCACCAAGTCCGCAGTTTCCACAGCATATTGAGCTTTTTGTTCAAGTTCTTCACGGGAATTTACCCGCCCCCAACCACCAACCCCAGGAGTATCTACAAAAACACAAGAATTCCATTTCTTTGGAGCGACTTGAGTAGTCCAATCTGAGTCTCCTAAGGAGACTGTATCCCCATTACCACCCACAAATGCCTCAATAAGAGTGCTTTTTCCAGCACCAGTTCTGCCAAACAGAACAATCTTGAAAGTCGAAAGCTCCTTTTGTTGTCTCTTAAACAGTTCTTTAATTTTAGGACTAGCTTCATTAACCAGAGCTATGAATTGATATGCTACCTTTTGATTGGAAACATTTTCAGATTCTTTATCCCTTAGCTTATTCTGCATAGCAGTCCAAGGTTCAAGAGTATTGGCAGCTTGGTTGAGACGCAATAGACCAGATTCAATTTTTCCTCGTAAGTCTCGTAATGCGGATTGGCTCTCCTGAATCGCCCGTTGAACAGCGTAGTTAAGATTACTCATTTTAGTTGTGTTGTAAAAACAGGAAAAGCTATGGTAAAAACTTTTGTGAAAAATGTACACGTTATTAAAAATAACAACTATTGTACTGACCATTGACACACAACGAATGTGACACTTTCCTGAAATTTACAAAATTTTGTCTGCTAATTAATATTGACCAATAGTTTCTTTGTAGTAATAAATACTTTAAAGAAAATTTTTATGAATAAATGTAGTAAAAACAGATGAGTGGATACTTATCCCTCCGTCAGAGCTAACGCTCATGTACGACAATACAATTGCCGTACTACCATGCCAACATACTTATACTTTGGTGAAAACGAATTCTTTCTAACTCGTACCATCAAACAACTAAAAACCCACACTCTAGATCAACAATGGGCAAACTTCAACTATACAGAATACCCCCCAGAATCTAAAGAAACCATTCCTCAAGCATTATCCGATATCATGACACCACCAGTTGGGAGTGGAGGAAGATTAGTACATTTGCCCAATAGCACATTACTGGGAATTTGTTCAAAAGAAATTTTGTTGCAGTTGGAGTCCATTCTTCCCAAAATTCCCTCCACAAATACCCTCCTTATCACCAACACTCACAAACCTGATGCGAGAAATAAATCAGTCAAACTACTATTGGAGTACGCACAGGTAAAAGAATTTCCTCTCATTCCCCAATGGCAAACCCAAGCATTAATACAGCAAGCTCGGACATTAGCTGACGAAGTAGGTGTAACACTCACCACCGATGCCTACACAGTATTGATTGATTACACAGGCAATCGTACACGACTGATATTCACCGAACTAGAAAAGCTCAAAACTTATGCTTTGGGTAAAACAGTCAATGGGGATATGGTGAAAGAATTAGTCTCAGAAAGTGCTGCTAATAGCTTACAACTAGCCAACGCCATTCGCTTAGGTAACATTGCTCAAGCATTGGAATTTGGCGATCACTTAATTAACTGTAACGAACCAACCTTAAAGATTACCGCTACCCTGACTACAACCTTTCGCACTTGGCTAACAGTCAAACAGATGATCATCACCGGGTGTCAAGACGACAATACAATAGCCCAACTTGCAGATGTGAAAAATCCCAAACGCTTGTATTACATCCGCCAAGAGGTTGCTAATTGTTGTGTAAACAGACTGAAAAATAGTTTGAAAATGCTGTTGGAACTAGAGCTAATGCTCAAATCTGGTGTAGATGAAAAACTCACTTTGCAAACTCAAATTATTAAACTTTGCTCGTAGGTACTACTTCTTTCAAATGCAATATACACCTCGGAAATTTAACCTAAAACGCTCCGGTTGTTGGAGGGACATTAAATTTCTGGAGATGTCTAATCAACAATTTCCAAAACTCAAAAAATGAAGCAACTTGATCTACTTCATCTCACAACAGACCTTTCTGTTTGTGAACCTTCTCAAAGTATAGATACCGAATCTACACAGCCAATTGCAGAAAACTGGCAGTTATCAAAAATCATTGGTCAAAATTTAGCGGTATCTTTACTCAAAGGTGCAATTACACACAACCGAATTGTCCCCGCTTATTTGTTTGCTGGAGCAGAGGGAGTTGGAAAATCTTTAGCTGCTAAATGCTTTATCGCTGAAATTTTCAACATCCAAAACCTAGCTAACTGTCCTGATATTTTATGGGTTGAACCAACATACCTACACCAAAAACAGTTGTTAAATGAAAGTGAAATAGCAGCTTCTGGGGGACTGCGAAAATCTCCATCCCAAATTAGAATTGAGCAGATTCGAGAAATCACCCAATTTCTGGCTACCTCCCCTCTAATTGCACCTTACAAAATTGTCGTGGTAGAAAATGCTGAAAGAATGCCACCCACTGCTGCTAATGCACTCCTGAAAACTTTGGAAGAGCCAATATCCGGCACAATTATCCTCATTTCATCCCAACCCCAAAGGTTACTTGCTACAATTACCAGCCGTTGCCAACTGATTCCTTTCCAGCGACTAAACAACGCTCAAATGACCACAGTTTTAGAAAATGTGGGACGTTCTGAAATTCTCAATCACCCAAATGTTATACAGTTTGCGGGTGGTTCTCCTGGGGAAGCGATCGCTCATCATAATCAACTCCAATCTATCCCACAATCAATTTTGCAACTACTAATTCAACCACCTAGCAATCTGTTAACAGCGTTAAGTATCGCCAAAGATATTGAGGTGCAATTAGATTTTCATCAACAACTATGGCTGATAGATTACCTGCAACATTGCTGGAAGGAATTTCTCAGTGTTCAAAATTGGCTGTTGAAACTGGAAGATGCCAAAAACTCTCTGTTAAAAATGGCATCTCCCCGATTGGTATGGGAAGTTTTACTATTTTCCGACTAATACCAAAAACTACATTTTCAACGCAGTCTGTCTAAACATCATCAAACATACCAAACAACATTTTTGGACAAAAGGATTGCGCTATGCGCTCTTGTGGTGAACTAAATCAAACAAAAAACCATGAGTGCCATTATCAATAATTACCGTCAATTGGATGTAGCATTTCTCTTGCTCAACGACTTGACCACAAAACTCCGCACGGCTGGAGCAAGAATCTCAGTTAGGAAAGTGGGAAATTTCCACAGAATCACCGTTTTGAAAGAACCCACTGTAGCCAGTATTGAGCAAATTCTTGGTGAAAAAAGCGGGGAAACAGAAACGCCTAACCTCAGCAGTAATAATACAATTACTTCACCCACTGAAATCACTTCATCACCAGATGATGCTGTTAGTGAAACAGGTAGTAATACTACAACGCCTACCGTAAACGAAGAAATTGAGGATAATTCAGTAAAAGATGCGATCGCTTTACCAACATCACCTGAATCTATTTCTTTACCAGATGATACTCCTGATGAAGATAGTGGTAATACAGTATCTACCGTAAACGAAGAGATTGAGAATAATTCGTTAGTTGAAGCGATCGCTCAAACATCATCTGAATCTATTACACCATCAGATGATACTCCTAGTGAAGCTAGTAGCGATACTGTAACTGTGGTGAGTGAAGATATTGATCATAGCAGTGACAGCAATGATATTATTCCCTGCGACACAGCAGAACTAATCACCGATTCAACTGATTCTCCTACACCTGATGACTTTTCCTCAGAAATAACAAATATTCCCGATTCTCCAGAATTAGCAAGTTTGGAAGATTTGCAATCACTAACTCTAAAAAGACTAAGGGAGTTAGCCAAATTGCACAAAGTCCCTGGTTTCTCTCGCATGAAAGAAGAGAAATTAGTAACCAAACTGCATGGTTTAGCAAGCAAAGAACAAATTTTGTAATAGTCATTACCCTCAAATCTCTAGTAGATTTGGGGTTATTTTTTACGCAGTTTTTTCCAATACAACCAGTAATAAATGCGCTAGGCGCAATCAGTTTTGACGCTGGGCTTGTATCCCAAAAAGCATCAAATCAGCCTGTAGCAAATCATTCGTTTAGTTGCATAACCGAGAATGCGCTATCGCGCTAATACAGTGAAAAAAATAGATTACCCAAGGAAAATAATATGACTCAGCAATACGTCAATAAAGTTGATTTAGTTGGTCGCGTTGGTCAAACACCTGATGTTCGCTATTTTGAATCAGGTGCAATGAAAACATCCTTGACTCTTGCTGTCAAACCTCCCT
>JANMEE010000095.1:0-2390 GCA_031376645.1 Dolichospermum sp. OTE_75_concoct_329_sub
GCTTGGGGAAATTCAATATATCTGCATTTGAAAAACATAACATATCAACCACTTCACCTGAAATATCGTCCCCAGTCTTTTACTGAACTTGTTGGTCAAAGAGAGATCGCAACTACTCTCACCAATGCTATCACATCCCAAAGAATTGCCCCAGCGTACTTATTCACTGGTCCCAGAGGTACGGGTAAGACTTCCAGCGCCCGCATTTTTGCGAAATCTCTCAATTGTCAACATGGTAATTCTCCTACCCCCACACCCTGCGGCCTGTGCAATTCCTGTACCAGCATCTCCAAAGGCTTATCTCTGGATGTAGTAGAAATAGATGCTGCTAGTAACTCTGGTGTTGAAAATATCAGACAAATTATTGACCGCACCCACATTATACCTATCAACAGCCGCTACAAGGTGTTTGTTTTAGATGAAGTGCATAGCCTCAGTTCACAAGGATTTCAAGCTTTACTCAAAACTTTGGAAGAACCACCAAAGAATGTAGTGTTTATCCTCTGCACCACAGAAATTCACAAAGTTCCTGCAACAATAATTTCTCGTTGTCAAAGGTTCGATTTCAAGAGAATTGGTGTTGAGGATATGGTACAAAATCTCAACCAAATTGTGAATGAGGAATTAATAGATATTACTCCAGAAGCATTACGTCTAATTGCACAAATTTCTTCTGGATGTTTGCGTGATAGTCAATGTTTGCTAGATCAATTGAGTTTACTAAATATCACCATTGAACAAAATTGGGTGTGGGAAATGGTGGGAAATGTGCCTGAGTATGAATTGCTAACAATGATGGAAAGAATTTCTGAAAATGATAGCGATTCCGTAATTAATATTATTCGCAATTTGTTGGAATGGGGTAAAGAACCTTTAGTAATTCTGCAAAATCTCACTAGCTTTTATCGAGATATGTTGATTGCTAAAACATCTCCTAACAGTAAAGAAATGGTGATGCTAACTGAAGATACTTGGCAACTATTGTGTCAAATAGCTAAAGATTGGGAGATTACAACTATCTTAGCAGGACAGCAGCACTTGAGACAATGTGAAGTGCAGGTAAAATTATCTACTCAACCGCAGTTATGGTTAGAGGTTGCTATTTTAGGTTTACTACCTGCTGCTAATTCTACAAATTCGAGTCAATTTCTTCCCATTGCTGAAAATCCACCTTGGACGAATTGGAAAACACCTGCTGATGCGATCGCTTGGGGACAACAGAAGTTACCAAATATGAGTCTTGAATCCCTGCAAGAACATTGGAATTCTTTGATTCCAGTCAATGGTAAGAAAGCTCCTATTTGGGTAGAAACGGTACAACAGTTATCTTCTTCTCGATAACATTCTATCAATTAGTATAGCAATCTGATCTAATTTTTGAAGATTCATTTATGGAAGTAGCCTTACCCAAAGGTGGAAAGATAATAAATGTCAATTTTCAGAATGATTTAGGATTGCTATATAACCAGCCGTTCATCGTGAATGGCTTTTAAATTTTCCATCACATACTAATTCCTAAATTAGTTAAGGGACTTCGAGGAAACAAATTATCCCAATAAATGAACAAAAGAACCACTCCAGGCACAGAGAGAGAAGAAATAGAGAGGGTTTTTGCGTTAGTTTTAGGACATATTTTTATTTAGAAGTCCCTAATTTCTTACACCAATTTTATGTGAAGCTGCACAGAATCATGAATTTCATTGTTCCATCTTCATCTGTGTTTATCTGCGTTTATCCGCGTTTAATTATTTCTGATATTTTATTCTATGGAGTTTCATATTAATTTGGAATTACATTATAAAATTACCATAGCGATTTTTTTGAAAATTTATTTGTAACAGGCTTTTAAAATATTATCGGCTAATGCCGTTATAGATGTAAATTCATTCATTTTTTTTCAAAATCAAAAGATAAAAACCATTAGTAAATAACTCATAATTACAATGAATATTAACTACAATCATCGTCATTTTATCACCAAAAGCGATAATCAAATTACCGTTGTCGAAGATAAATTAAATATCTTCTACACAGATAATACACTTTATCAATCCTGGCAACCTTTACAGACAATTAAACCTTACAATGCCCTGAAGCAAATGGTTATTGACATTGAAACTTTAGGGCTGATTCCTAGTAAAGATAGAATTTTCGCTATTGGTTGTATGAATGAATTGGGCGAGTATTTTGTATTTATGGATGAAAATGAATCAAAATTACTCTGCCAATTTATTTCCTATTTTCAGTCTATTTCTCCTGATGTAGTTCTCACATACAACGGTACAGATTTTGATTTTCCATTTATCATTACTAGATGCCTAATCAATAACATATCTCATCCATTTACTATTTCTCAGCATTCGAGAATTATCAAGACAGCACAGGTATTT
>JANMEE010000102.1:0-14645 GCA_031376645.1 Dolichospermum sp. OTE_75_concoct_329_sub
ATTCTGAACTCCTGTAACTTCTGTAACTTCTGAACTTCTCAGTTTCTTCCCTTCTCCTTTTTTTCTGTTCCTTCTCCTTTATTCTGAACTCCTGTAACTTCTGTAACTTCTGAACTTCTCAGTTTCTTCCCTCTCCTTTTCTTCTGTTTCTTCTCCTCTATTCTGAACTCCTGTAACTTCTGTAACTTCTGAACTTCTCAGTTTCTTCCCTTCTCCTTTTTTTCTGTTCCTTCTCCTTTATTCTGAACTCCTGTAACTTCTGTAACTTCTGAACTTCTCAGTTTCTTCCCTCTCCTTTTTTTCTGTTCCTTCTCCTCTATTCTGAACTCCTGTAACTTCTGTAACTTCTGAACTTCTCATCATTTAATATGCGAATAGCCTTATTTACAGAAACCTTTTTACCTAAAGTTGATGGCATAGTTACACGCCTCCGGCATACTGTTGACCATTTACAACGGCATGGCAATCAAGTATTAGTATTTGCTCCCGAAGGTGGCATAACTGAACACAAAGGTGCAAAAGTTTACGGAGTTAGTGGCTTCCCCTTACCTCTTTATCCAGAGTTAAAAATGGCACTGCCCCGCCCTGCTATTGGTCATGCCTTGGAAGAGTTTCAACCAGATATTATTCATGTTGTTAATCCCGCAGTTCTCGGACTATCAGGGATTTTTTATAGTAAAGTTCTGAAAATTCCTTTGGTGGCTTCTTATCATACCCACCTACCTCAATATCTACAACATTACGGTTTGGGGATGTTAGAAGGATTACTTTGGGAGTTACTTAAGCTTGGTCATAATCAGGCAGAATTAAATCTATGTACTTCTACGGCTATGGTGAAGGAGTTAACAGCACATGGGATTGAAAGAGTAGATTTGTGGCAAAGAGGGGTAGATACAGAGTTATTTTCTCCAGATTTAGCTAGTGCCAAAATGCGATCGCATCTTTCCCAAAATCATCCAGATAGCCCCTTATTGCTGTATGTTGGTCGTCTTTCAGTCGAAAAAGAAATTGAGCGCATTAAACCCATTCTCGAAGCCATTCCTGATGCCAGATTAGCATTAGTCGGCGATGGACCCCACCGCCAAGCTTTGGAAAAACACTTTGCCGGCACAAATACTTATTTTGTCGGTTATCTGATGGGTCAAGAATTAGGTGCTGCTTTTGCCAGCGCTGATGCCTTTATTTTTCCTTCCCGTACTGAAACACTAGGATTAGTGCTGCTAGAAGCCATGGCTGCTGGGTGTCCAGTGGTAGCAGCCCGCTCTGGAGGTATACCTGATATTGTCACAGATGGGGTAAATGGATATCTTTTTGATCCACAAGCTGATATTCAAGAGGCGATTAATGCTACCTTATGTTTATTAAAACAACGACAGGAAATAACTATTATCCGTAAAAATGCCCGTGCAGAAGCAGAGAAATGGGGATGGACATCGGCTACACGACAATTGGAAGACTACTATCAAAAGATAGTGTCAAAAAATGGAACAGAAAAGTCACTAATCGAAAATTGAGTCCCCTTTTAATTATTAATTCTTAATTATCTATGACACTTCCTAATCCCGGTAGCATCTTGGCTACATTAACAGAACTGACTCAAGTTAACCGAACTCATGCTCTCCTAAGTCGAGTTAAAGACCTTTCTGTGAACGAATTTGTCTGTTTACTGGACTTTATTACGGCTGAATTTCAGCAATTTATCAGAGCTATTGATTTAATCAATAATGAAGCTCTAGAAACTATGCTGGAAAAGGTACTAGAAGCTATTACTTTGAAAATCGGTCAGATTCTCCAAGCAGAACACACGGCTATTTTTTTAGTTGACTACGATAAAGGGCAATTATGGTCAAAAGTTCCTCAAGATCATAATCACAAATTTTTAGAAATTCGCACTTCTATTAATGTTGGTATTCCTGGTCATGTAGCCGGCACAGGTAACTGTCTTAATATCTCAGAAACTGCAAATCATCCTCTTTTTAGCCTAGAGTTAGAAAAACAAATGGGCTATAAGATCCGCAATTTATTATGTATGCCAGTTTTGAGTAGTAAAAACCAAATTGTAGCGGTAGTACAACTGGCAAATAAAGCTGGAGATATTCCTTTTGATACCGAGGATGAAGCACGATTTCGAGATTTTGCGGCAGCTATTGGCATTATTTTAGAAAGTTGTCAATCTTTCTATGTAGCGGCTCGTCATCAACGAGGAGCAACCGCTTTGTTACGAGCTACACAAACGCTAGGACAAAGTTTGGATTTAGAAGCCACTTTGCAAATAGTGATGGAACAAGCCCGGATCTTAATGCAAGCAGATCGGAGTACCCTATTTTTATATCGTAAAGAGTTAGACGAACTCTGGACGAAGGTAGCGGAGGTTAATGGGAAAAACTTGATAGAAGTACGAATTAATGCGCGTCAGGGAATTGCCGGTTATGTAGCCTCAACTGGTAAATCTTTGAATATCACAGATGCCTATACAGATACCAGATTTGATGCTTCTATAGATAAAAAAACGGGTTATTTAACTCGCAATATTTTATGTTTACCAGTATTTAATTCCGCCAATGAATTAATTGGTGTTACACAATTAATTAATAAACAACAAGGTAGTTTTACGGCTTCTGATGAAGAATTCATGCGGGCTTTTAATATCCAAGCTGGGATTGCTTTGGAAAATGCTCGTTTATTTGAAAGTGTTTTGTTGGAAAAACAATATCAAAAAGATATTCTTCAAAGTTTATCTGATGCAGTAATTTCTACAGATATGCTCGGTCAAATTGTGACTATTAATGATGCGGCTTTAGAATTATTAGGCTGTCCAGTCCGAAAAGCTAATTATAGAAATAATAAGTTGCTGTGGGAACAAAATTTGATTGGTCGTCAAGTTTGGGATGTTATTCCTATTGAAAATCTGCAAATGCGACTAGAAGATAGTTTGAAACATGGGGCAAAACATTATGTACCTGAACAAAGTTTGCTTGTGGGTTTATATGAAAAGACAAATAATGAAAGTAAACAATTAATTTTAGCTGTAGGCGATCGCCATAACTCGAATATTTTTATTCCCTGGAATCAATCTCTAACTTCTCAATCTGAATTACTCAACGCAGATGAGGTCAAGAAGTTAGAACGAAGTATTAATCTCACTGTCAATCCTTTAACTAACCCAGAAGGTGGAGTGCGTGGTGGTTTAGTAGTGCTGGAAGATATCAGCCGAGAAAAACGCATGAAAAGCACTATGTACCGTTATCTAAATCCTCATGTAGCCGAGCAAGTGATGGCTTTGGGTCAGGATGCTTTAATGGTGGGGGAACGGAAGGAAGTGACGATTTTGTTTTCTGATATTCGAGGTTATACAACCCTGACGGAAAACTTAGGTGCGGCGGAGGTGGTATCACTGCTGAATCAGTATTTTGAAACAATGGTAGAGGCGGTTTTTAATCATGAAGGGACTTTAGATAAATTTATTGGTGATGCTTTAATGGCGGTATTTGGTGCGCCTCTACCACTGACAGAAAATCATGCTTGGTTAGCGGTAAAATCAGCCCTAGATATGCGTCAACGCTTACAGCAGTTTAACCAAAAGCGGATTTTTCAATCTCAACCACAAATCCGCATTGGGATTGGGATTAGTTCTGGGGAAGTGGTTTCTGGGAATATCGGTTCTCAAAAACGCATGGATTATACAGTCATTGGGGATGGCGTGAATTTAAGTTCCCGTCTAGAAGGAGTGACTAAAGAATATGGCTGTGATATTATTATTAGTGAATTTACTTACAATCTGTGCAGCGATCGCTTGTGGGTACGTCAATTAGATAAAATTCGTGTTAAAGGTAAACATCAGGCTGTAAATATTTACGAGTTGATCGGCGATCGCTCTAATCCTCTAGATGCTAAAACTGAGGAATTTTTACACCATTACCACGCTGGACGCAATGCCTATATATTAAGGGATTTTACCCAAGCGATCGCCTGCTTTGAATCTGCTCAAGCCATTGTTCCTACAGATCAAGCTGTTAATATCCATTTAGAACGCGCCTATAAATATCAGCAAATACCACCACCAAAGTCTTGGGATGGTGTTTGGACTATGATCACCAAATAGGCAAGAGACAAGAGCGAATAATCATACCAGTAATTGGTAGCTTTTACCTAATATTAATTAAGCGTCTTCAAAACCATTACTTTGAAAAGGTTGTTCACCGATTTTTAGTTCTTTTTTTGATTGCTTTAATTCTTTCCAAAGTAACTTAATTTGTTTGTAAGCCTCCTCTGGAGGGATTTTTCCACCTGTTTCTAAGTTGCAGATATAACTAATTTTTTGAGCAAATTCCTGTAAATTCGCGTTGAATACCAAGTTTTCTGGTTTGACATGACCATAATAGCGACCACGGGGATAGAGAAAATCTTCTTTACTCATCATTTTTTTTCTCCATTTACTCAACTACTATAAACCTTATATAATATTAATAGCGCAGTTTGGCTTCAACCATACCTTGCTGTTTGTTTCCCCTGTTGTTGATCAAATATAGATGCTTTCCAGAGATGTATATTATTAAGGTGGGCATTGCCCACCCTACGGATAATATAGCTACGTCACGCAAGCTATCAAAAATTAAATAGCAGATGTCCGAGTTGCTTCTAGTAAACTGGAAAAGTAAAAGCTTGTTCGGGTCATTGCTTGTCTTTGGACTGAAAAGCCATTTTTCTGCAGGATTTTGACTACACTAGCTTCACGATGCAAATAAGCGCGAGTGGCTTTACTTGGTCCAGGAAAGAAACTACCGATTTTTTTGAGAATAGTCAGAAAAAAGGTTTTAGGTGCAAAACTAAGAATAATTCTGGATTGTGCTAAAGAACATAAGTGAGAAATCATTTCATCGGCTTTGTCTTGAGGGTAATGAATGAGAACGTCCAAGCAGATAACAGTGTGATAATTACCACTCAAAGATTCCAAGTCCTGTACCGCAAAAGAGGGATTGACAGTATTTGATAAAGCGTTTACTGCCCTATCCTGGGCTTCTGATACCATTTTGGCGGAAATGTCACTGGCGTAGACTTTAGCACCATCTATAGCCAGAGGAATACTCAAACTACCCACACCACATCCAGCATCACAAATTGATAATGATGGTAAATTGTTGTCAGCTTTTAACCAGCCGATGACATTATCCACAGTTTGCTGATGTCCAGTACGAATATCTAGCTGGACTTTGTTAACTTCACCATCACCATAGATACGTTGCCACCGATCAAAACCTGTGGAGTTGAAGTATTCGCGGACTATTGTTTTATCGTCGGCTACGCTCATAAACTCAATTACTAATTGTTCACAATTCTTAAAATTATCATTTGTTAGTGGATTTTCAGCGATAAAAATTCTCGTCAGGGTTAAATTCTTAAAAACTTACTAGCTAATTTGATCGCGTCAGCAATATCCACATTACCATCACCATTAGTATCTAGAAATTGATTTAGTAAGGGATTACCACCAGATTGCAAGAAACTCAAGATTAAAGGCACTAAAGTTGGTAATAATTGTTGAATCGTATTCACATCTAAGCTAGTACCCTGGGCAGCATTTTCCGCTACTTCTGCTTGAATATCGGGAGAAAATAAGGTATCTACGGCTTGGGAATCGGCTGAAGTTCCCGCAAATTGATTGACAAAATCTTGCACGGCCTCACTTCCGTTAGTAGCTTGTTTTGCTTGCAAGGATGATTGTACTTGTTTACCAACTACTGATAAAATTGATTGCATGGTGGAAGAGTCTGCACCAACGCCATTACCTAATTGTTTAACTGTGGTGGCAATAGTTACTAAATTATCCAAGCCACCCGGTTGATTGGCATTACTAACCGCACCAAGAATTTGATCAAACAGTCCCATTAATTTCCTTCCTGTTGTTTTTGATATCTCTTATTATTAATAATATATCAGAATTGATGACTAAATTCAGCTAAAATATAAAGATAGCAAAACCAAGGCTATTCTATGAAAATATCAACACAACCAACAACTCAAACCTTATACGACCAAGATTATTACCTGTAGCTGAGAACAACCATTAACCAACTTCGCACAGGAAAGTTTTCTGCTGTTGATTTAGAGAATTTATTAGAAGAATTAGAAACTATGGGTCGAAAAATTAATTGCTGCCGAACGAAACAACGAAAAAATTGCAGTAGAGATTAAAAGTTTCATCAATCCTTCATCACTCACTGACTTTCATTTAGCGATGGGACAATTTTTAAACTATCGAGTAGCATTAAAAGTAGGAGATCCAGAAAGAAAATTATTTCTCTTCGTACCAGATACCGCCTATCGAACTTTTTTTCAAAAAGAATTTGCCCGTATGGTCATTGCCGAATATCAACCCGAAATTCTAGTTTATGATATTGAAAATGAGGTGATTGTCACATGGAAAATCTAGAAGAAAATGAATTAATAACGCATTTTGATAAATGGCTGTATTTTTTGAAGAACTTAGAAAGTTTTAATCATATACCCGTGATATTAAATGAACCAATATTTCAGAAGGGGTTTGAAATAGCGGAAATATCTCACTTAAATGTGGAGCAGTATGAACAATATAAGAAGAGTTTAGTGCAGTATTTAGAAGTGAAAAATGTATTTGATACAGCCTTTGAAGAAGGTGAGAAGGTCGGTATTGAAAAGGGCATTGAGAAGGGTATTGAGAAAGGTATTGAGAAAGTTGCCAAAGCATTAAAAGAGCAAAATATAGCTATAGAAATTATTGCAGAATCAACTGGCTTATCTTATGAAACTATTAAAAGAATTTGAGCGAATAATGTCAATTGATAGACTTTGCGATCGCATTACCGACTTTAACCCCACGGAAGACGATTGCTCTCAGCTTTGAGTTAATTTCAGGGAGCGATCGCAGTTTAGTTTTTAGTCTTTTTCAGTCTTCTTCTGTGGTTGTGGAGGAGGTGCTGGAGGTCTAGGAGTCACAGGCTGAGACTTAGCTTTCGCACTATCTAAGTTTATCTTATCACCATTCTTTTCATTACTCATAATTGATGATCTTCCTTTTTTGAACTTAATGCTGGTTCATTAACAATGATATCGTCATTCATAGTTGTAGTAAACTCCCAAGACGGAAATTCAATATTTAAATTATCTCGACTAAATGCTAGATAGATTCTAGGAACAGAATAAAAATATGTACCATCTGAATGTCTGTAAACCTTTATATCTCTAAGCAAGATATCATGAATATCTAAACCATCAGAAACAGACTCAATCCAGCCTTGATAAATAAGATCCTTCTGATTATCTCTGATAATAACCCAATGATTTGATGAAGAGTCAAAAGCAGTATTCCATACGCCTATATCATCAACTTTATCAGAAATATTCAATTTGTTTGCCATTTTATATAGAACTTTGTGATTTATCAATGCTGATAAACCTAGTCCGATAGGAACTGCAAGTAAAGTTACTAGAACTATTTCCTCGAAGTTTAACTTTGCTTGAGAATTTGTTAACATTTCGGCAAAGTAGAAAGTTGATATAGGCAAATGCAAAAACTTACTAGGTATAAAATTGAAGAAGAAGTAATAGACTAAATAGCAGATAAATCCATAAGTTAACGAGTTGGAAATTATATTTTGTGTTGTAGCTTCTTTATGGAAAGTAAGTTT
Organism: Dolichospermum sp. OTE_75_concoct_329_sub; assembly: GCA_031376645.1. Lineage (GTDB taxonomy): Bacteria > Cyanobacteriota > Cyanobacteriia > Cyanobacteriales > Nostocaceae > Dolichospermum. Next base: position 7,665 of record JANMEE010000102.1, read on the forward strand.
ATCAACTATATTGAATGCTATCAAGCCAGGAATAAAAATCAAAATCATTCTAAATGCAAATTCTGACAAATTCATAATTTACTTTGGAGGACAAAAATTTCTTCAGCACTTAAAATAGAGTCAAGCAAATCTAGAACAATAGATAGATTGACTTCAGTAACTCTTATATTCAGTATAAATCAGGTTCGTCATCCTTGCAAGTTAAGTCAGTATATTTAAAACTAAATTAAGCTAAAATAAAAGAAATAGCAAAATACTCGCTAGTATATGGTTACATCAACACAACCCACAACTCAAACCTTATACGATCAAGATTATTACCTGTGGATAAGAACAACCATTAACCAACTTCGCACAGGACAATTTTCTGCTGTTGATTTAGAGAATTTATTAGAAGAATTAGAAACTATAAGTAGAAGTCAAAAACGAACAATTACAAATTTATTAATTAAGCTGTTTGTCCATCTACTAAAACTCAAATATTGGGATAGTGAAAGAGAACGTATACTTCGCAAGGTCACAATTTGAGCTTTTGCTTAAAGGGAATATATGGATGTAAAAACGCAAGTTATGACCTTCTCAAGTATAATCAAGGACATTGGCTAGGAGAAATTAGGACATTTCGCAGAGAGATAAAAGATGAACTTAAAGATAGTCCAAGTTTGAAACCTTACATTTTAGAAATATTTGATGAATGTTATCAAGATGCTAGATTAGAAGCATCTGATCGTTCTCAACTTCCTCTTGATATATTCCCTCTTATTCCCATTGGTTCATTAGAACAAATTTTAGATGATTGGTTGCCAATACAAAAAAATGAAGGATGAAATTTTTGATCTTTCACCCTTCAAACTTTATGGTTTTTATTGCCTTATTTCTCAACACCTGTATGGACAGTTTTCACCCATTTGAGGCGTTTTGGTCGGAAGGACATTCGCGCTGTGGTGCTACTCATGACTACTAACCAATGCAACATATATAAACTGCCGCGTAAGGTTTGCATAACTAACATTAAATAGGTAGATGGTTTAAATTGTTGATCTGAACGAACGTGCTTTAAACCAGCAAACATTCCCACAACTGACATCCCCAAAGATAAACCAGTTACAGAACTTAATACAGGGGGACGATGACGAGCGATCGCCATTAATATATCTGGTACTGCTGCTGTAGGTAAGATATACATCGTTAGCATAAAGATCAGCAAATCCCAGGTTTTCTTTGTCCCCATGCGGTTTTTAAGGATGAGATCCCAGTAGTCTAAATAACGTTGATAACCACCTTCTGCCCAACGGTTACGTTGATGCCAAAGAGCTGTAGCATTGGTGACACCTTCTTCTTCTACTGGTGGATAAAAAACACATTCAATATCCCACTTGTCTAGATGCAAGCGAATAGTTAAGTCGAGATCATCGGTGATAGTTTCCTCATTCCAACCACCGCAACTTGCCAACGCTTGACGACGGACAAATTGACCATTACCTCGGAGTTCACCAATACCACCAATAGCAGTGCGCTGTTGTTGAAACCAAATATCCAACAACATTTCTGCCATTTGTCCCTTAGTCCAAAAATTTTCTTTAGCATTGGCGATCACTTTCCGCATTTGTACCGCCCCTACCCGTTCTCTTTGGAACAACGGAACTATTTGTAATAGTAACTCCGGTGTAACTTGGGCATCAGCATCAAATACAGCAATAATGTCTCCCTTTGTCAGAGGTAATACTTGATTCAATGCCCCCGATTTTCCACCACTAGCATCCGGGGAACGTCTAAATACATTGAGTTGTTGATATTCCTGCTTGAGTTGGGCTAGTAATTGGGCTGTATTGTCTGTGCTATTATCATCAATAATCCAAACTTCATATTGACCATTACCGTATTGTAAATTACACAGATTCTTAACTAATCTGCTAATTACCGCTTCCTCATTTTTAGCAGCCACTAACACCGAAATAAAAGGCAAATCTCCTTCTATTTCTTGGGAATGGTGACGGGGGTTAGCAAAAATAATCCCCAAGGCATGAATACCTAGCATTGTTGTCAGTCCGAGGACAAATATCGAACCCCAAGAAACTAAATGCAGAGTAATAGTACCACTCCAGACTATAGTTAAAACTAGAGCAGCTTTGCCTCTACGCCCTTTAAATCGGGCTGGTGGTAGAGACGCGGAATCTGTCCTTACTTCTGATTCCTCATCTACTGATAGGTCAGTGAAGATAGAGTCAAGGGGATCAGAGCTTCCGTGATAAGCATCATTTTCAGGACAGGAATTCGCTGGCATAGGTTACATAATTCAAAAACATCTATGCTATATAGCTTTTATTTACAGACTAATACTGTAACAGATTCTCGGCTACCTAATTAATATGGCAGTTACAAATAAAAAATATCTCATCGGTTTTCGAGCAGAGGTGCTATGGGTGAGATGCGACCTGGAACTGTGACTAACCAAGCTGGAGGACAATGATTATAGAGAGATTGAGTAAGTGCAAGTAGCGTATGACTATTGCAGTTGCCATCATAATTTTAATTTTCTGACACTAGTACAATTCGATAACGAGCTTTATTTGCAGTAACTTGATCCATTGCTGCATTAATATCAGATAATGGCATTGTTTCAATCATTGGTTTAATTTGATTGATTGCGGCAAATTCTAGCATTTCTCGCATAAATCTGCGTCCTCCTACCACACTACCAGCAATCACTTTTTGACCGAATACTAAAGGAAGAAGTGGAATATTTAGAGTAGATACAGGCAGACCAACTAAACAAAAAACGCCATTATTAGCAAGTAAATTAAAGGCTTTTTCCCAATCAATTGCTGATGAACTAGTACTAATTAATAAATCCTGTTTTCCAATTCCTTGTTGCATTTGTTCAGAATTATTCCAGTGTTGGAAGTGATGCGCTCCAAATGTTTTTGCTTCTTCTTCTTTATCAATAGAAGTTGAAAAAGCTGTAACTTCTGCTCCCATTGCTCTAGCAAATTTAATTGCTAAATGTCCTAGTCCTCCAATGCCAATAATGCCCACTTTCATGCCAGGATGCTTGATATAAGTTCTCAGAGGAGTATAAACTGTAATTCCTGCACATAGTAAAGGAGCCGCACTAGCAGAATCTAAAGCATCAGGAATTTTATAAGCAAAATCTGCGGAAGCGCGTAAACGATTAGCAAATCCCCCATGATTACCGACAATTAATCCTGTATAACCTCGCTGACAAACATTTTCTTCTCCTCGTAAACAAGCGTCACAAGTTCTACAGGAGTTACTAATCCAACCAAAACCAATGCGATCGCCAATTTGAAAGGAAGTCACATCTTCACCTATTTGGGTGATTTTACCCACGACTTCATGACCTGCAACTAGAGGAAATTTACTCACGTTCCAGTCATTATCCCTCATGTGAATATCCGTATGACATAAACCATTATGAGTGACTTGAATTTCAATATCTTGACGGCCTAATATGGGCGGTTCATAGTCCCATTGCTGTAATTTTTCTCCTGCTTGTAAAGCTGCATAACCTTGAAATTTTTGATTTATTGCCATAAATATTACCCTATTATTTCCAACACAAAAATTAAATTTGTTGTTTTCTATAATCCCTGTAGAGACATTACATATAGCGGCTCTATTTTTCCTAGATATGTTTAATTACCTAGTTCCATGATAAGCCTGAATGTACAAATTCTGTAAATCACTAATTAGAGGATAACGGGGATTTGCTCCTGTACATTGGTCATCAAAAGCTTGTTCTGACATTAATTCTAATTTGTCATAGAAAGTTTGCTCATTATCTTTAATTACATCCTTAATTGTTAGGGGAATTTCTACATCCTGTTTAAGTTTTTCTACTGCAGCAATTAGTAATTCTACTTTCTCTTCTTCGGTATTTCCTCCTAATTGCAAATAGTCAGCAATTTTAGCATAACGCCATTTAGCATTGGGATATTCATACTGGGGAAAGATAGCTTGTTTGAAGGGGGCATCTGTAGCATTATAGCGGATAACATGAGAAATCATCAGAGCATTTGCTAATCCGTGAGGTACGTGAAAAGTAGAGCCTAATTTATGAGCTAGAGAGTGACAAATACCTAAGAAAGCATTAGCAAATGCCATGCCGGCAATTGTCGCTGCATAATGGACTTTTTCCCTAGCTTTAGGATCTTTTGCTCCATTTTTGTAAGCAGAAGGCAAGTATTTAAATAATAAACGAATTGCTTCTAATGCTAACCCCTTAGTATATTCGGAAGCACAGATAGAAACATAAGCTTCTAATGCGTGAGTTAGGGCATCAATACCACCGTAAGCCGTGAGAGATTTAGGCATATTTAGCACTAATTCAGGGTCAACAATTGCCATGTTAGGAGTGAGAGCATAATCAGCTAAGGGGTATTTTATGCCTGTTCGATCATCTGTGACAACTGCAAATGGTGTGACTTCTGAACCTGTCCCTGATGTGGTAGGAATTGCCACTAGAATGGCTTTATTTCCTAATGTTGGTAATTGGTATACTCGCTTACGAATATCCATAAATCGCATTGCTAAACCATCAAATTCTGTTTCTGGGTGTTCATACATTAACCAAATTACTTTGGCTGCGTCCATAGGAGAACCACCTCCAATGGCAATAATTACATCTGGATGAAAACTATTAATTTGGACAAGTCCTTTATTAATAGTTGTTAAAGATGGATCAGGTTCAACATCATAAAAAACTTGGGTTTTGATGCCAATTTCTTCCAGGATATTAGTAACTTTTTCCGCAAGTCCTAATTCAAATAATGGTTGATCTGTAATAATCAGGGCGCGGTGTTTACCTGCTAAATCTCGCAGTGCAACCGGTAAGCATCCATACTTAAAATAAATTTTGGGAGGGATGCGAAACGAAAGCATATTTTCCCGTCTTTCGGCCACGGTTTTAATATTGATCAGATGAAGCGGACTGACATTATCACTAACAGAATTATTCCCCCAACTACCACAACCCAAGGTTAAAGATGGATCAAGACGAAAATTATATAAATCCCCAATTGCACCTTGAGAAGCAGGGGTATTTACTAATATACGACTGGTGTGCAGTTTAGCTTCAAAATAATTAATTTGATCGCGGTTTTCTGGCGATGTATAAAGTACAGAAGTATGTCCGAGTCCACCAAATTCAATCAATTTTTCGGCTTTATCAACTGCTTGGGCAAAATTCTCTGCCCGATACATTGCTAAAATCGGGGAAAGTTTTTCATAGGATAATGCTTCGGTTATACCAATTTCTTCAACTTCAGCAATGATTAGTTTAGATACTTTCGCTGTTTCTACTCCAGCCATTTCTGCTAATTTGGTGACAGATTGACCAACAATTTCGGGATTTAAACGACCATTAACTAGTATTAGATCTCTCACTTGATGCTTTTCTTGTTCATTTAAGAAATAAGCCCCACGAGTCATAAATTCTTGCTTAACACTTTCGTAAATATCATTTATAACAATCACTGATTGTTCACTGGCACAAATCATGCCATTATCGAAGGTTTTGCTGATTAAAATTGAAGATACTGCCATTTTAATATCAGCACCAGAGTCAATTAATGCGGGGGTATTTCCTGAACCAACACCCAAGCAAGCATGACCAGAAGAATAAGCAGCACGTACCATTCCTGATCCACCAGTAGCAAGAATTAAGTTAATCTTAGGATGCTGCATTAACTGTTGAGAAAGTTCAACTGTAGGTTCATCAATCCAACCTATAATTCCTGGAGGCACTCCGGCTTCAATAGCAGCTTCTAAAACAATTTGTGCAGCTTTTATTGTACATTTTTTAGCGCGGGGGTGGGGTGAAAAAATAATTCCATTGCGGGTTTTCAGTGCCAAAAGGGATTTAAAAATAGCAGTTGAAGTTGGGTTGGTTACAGGAATAATTCCTGCTAATATTCCCACCGGTTCAGCAATTCTTTGAATGCCAAATTGTTTATCATCTTCAATAACACCACAGGTTTTTTCTGCTTTATATTTATTGTAAATATATTCGGACGCAAAGTGGTTTTTAATTACTTTATCTTCGATAACTCCCATGCCAGTTTCTTCTACGGCCATTTTAGCTAAAGGAATCCGAGCTATATTTGCAGCCCTAGCTGCTTGTTTAAAGATGTGATCTACCTGTTCTTGGGTATAATCAGCATATTGAAATTGAGCAGCTTTAACTTGTTCAATAAGAAGTTTGAGTTCTTCTAAGTTTGTGACTTTAATGTTCATAAGACCTCGTGGTATGCGGCAAACTCAGTCCCTTTAGAGCTGGGTTACTGACTGATTTGGGTGATGTCGTCAAAACTATAGAAAATTTAGATAAATTCTCAGTGCTAAGGTCTATAGGTGCTGACATAACCACTCCTTGATCATTTATCGGTGATTACTATGATCCATAATCTATTTTTCAGGCAAATTACATCTATAAATAGTTACATTTATAGAGAATTTCTCTGATTTTGAATATAGTAATTTCTATGCCTTTTTCTACTATGGGTGAGATGCGATCGCCTAATTCAAAGTTCAAATCCCCGACTTCTTGAAAAAATTGGGGATCTTTATATTCAATTACCTACTTTGATAATCAGCCTGAATTTACAAATTCTGTAAATTCTGCACCCATTGATCTGGCAAATTTAATTGCTAAATGTCCTATTCTTCCAATGCCAATAACGCTTACTTTCATGCCAGGATGCTTGATATAAGTTCTCAGTGGAGTATCTTTTTTTGTAGAGTTTTCTAAGAGGATGTTTTAAAAGTTTTCAAGGTATAAATTAACCCCTCTTGTAAACCTCTCCCCGAAGCGGAGAGAGGCTAGGCTGTTGACTCTGTGGCTTTTTTGGGGGATGGTTCATACAGTTTTTATGTTGGTCTTCAATATGGCTGAAACCTTTCACTGGCTGGGCTTTTAACAAAAATTAAAGGCATGGTACATATTTACTAAAAACTATCAAA
>JANMEE010000106.1:0-44935 GCA_031376645.1 Dolichospermum sp. OTE_75_concoct_329_sub
GAGCTTAATACTGGTACTAGAGGTCAGGGGGATGCAGGTACTGTGAAGATTATCGCCACTGATTTTGTCAAATTTGATGATCACAGTAAGGCTCTTAGTCAAGTGGAAACAGGAGCAATAGGAAATGCAGGGGGTGTGGAAATTTACACTAAGTCTCTAGAACTGCTTGGAGGCTCTGTTCTTAATGCTAGTACCAACGGTCAAGGGGATGCAGGTAGCGTCAAGATTACCGCTACTGATACTGTCAAGTTTGATGGTGAAAGTAGAGCTTTTAGTGAAGTGCAAGCCGGAGGAAAAGGAAATGCAGGGGATGTGGAGATTTCCACTAAGTTTCTAGAAATGCTGGGTGGTGCTATTATTAGCACTAGTACCTTCGGTCAAGGGGATGCAGGTAGCATCAAAATTACCGCTACTGATGCTGTTAAGTTTGATGGTCAAAGTAAGGCTGTTAGTGAAGTGCAAACAGGAGCATTAGGAAATGCAGGGGATGTAGAAATTTACACCCAATCCCTAGAACTCCTCAGTGGCTCTGTTCTTAATGCTAGTACCTTTGGTCAGGGAAATGCAGGTCACATCAACGTTATTTCTAATACTTTTACAGCTAATAACGGCGGAAAATTATTAACCACCACATCAGGTAGTGCTAGAGCTGGAAATATCACGATTAAGGTAAAAGATAATATTATCTTAGATGGAACAGAAACCGGACTATTTGCTAATACTGAAAAAGGGTCAACAGGTAAGAGTGGAAATATTAATATTGACCCTCAAATATTCATTATTAGAAACGGTGCAGGAATAGGAGTAAATAGTCAAGGTACTGGAAAAGGTGGCAATATTTCTATAGAAGCTGGTACTTTAAAATTAGATAATCAAGCTTTTATTAACGCCGAAACAGCTAGTAGTCAAGGTGGAGAAATTACTCTAAATATTCAAGATTTGTTATTATTAAGACATAACAGCCGTATTACAGCCACAGCCGGCACAGATAAAGCCGGAGGAGATGGAGGAAACATTAATATTAATACCCCTTTTATTGTGGCTGTCACTTATGAAAATAATGATATTACAGCAAATGCTTTTGAAGGTAAAGGTGGCAATATTAATATTACAACTAATGCCTTATTTGGCATCGAATTTCATCCTCAATTAACACCTAAAAGCGATATTACCGCATCTTCTGAATTTGGTGTGAGTGGCAATGTTGAAATTACCACTCCAGGAGTAGATCCTATTTCTGGTTTAACTAATTTACCAACAAGTTTAGTAGATGTAGAAAGTCTCAATAAAGATGTTTGTGCTTTTAAAGATGGTAAAGTTGCTGGGGGTAGTTCTTTCATTATTACTGGTAAAGGAGGTTTACCTGCGGATACCCATGAGTTAATTAGCAATTCTCCAGCTTTTGTGGAATGGGAAAATAATTCAGAAACCGTTACACAAATAAATTTATCTCCAGTCAAAGTCACTCAAGAAACTATAAATCATCATCCACAAATTCAACAAGCACAAGGTTGGATTATTACTCCAGATGGTAAGTTTATACTCACTGCTAATACTCAAAAAGTGACTTTACAAACTGATAAAAATAATTTACCTGATTGTAAATAATATTTTCAATTAAATTCATACATCAAACATCCCTGAAATCAGGATTGTCAAAAATGCAACATCAAAAACAACAGTATTGTAAATTAGGACTATACTCAAAACGGCTAGAAGCTGGACTTTTTTATCATACAAAGAACCAAGTTCAAAGCCTCTCCCCGTTGCGGGGAGAGGTTTGGAGAGGGGTTTCATATTTGGTTAAACTATCAACCGTTTGCAGTATAACAACACTATTCATTATTACTGGAACAATTATCAATCAAAGTGCGTATGCTCAACTTATACCAGATAACACATTAGGAACAGAAAACTCAATTGTTAATCAAATTGATAGTTTAAAAAACAGAATAGAAGGTGGTGCTACTAGAGGAAGTAATTTATTTCACAGTTTTCAACATTTTAATGTTGATGCTGGGAAAAGTGTTTATTTTGCTAATCCTACCGGAATTGAGAATATATTAACTCGTGTTACTGGTAGTAATGTTTCTAATATTTTGGGAACATTAGGAGTAAATGGAACAGCAAATTTATTTTTAATTAATCCTAATGGGATATTTTTTGGTAAAGATGCAGCTTTAGATATTCGTGGTTCATTTACGGCGACAACTGCGGATAGTATTAAATTAGGTGAAAATGGCTTATTTAGTGCAACTAATCCTCAAGGTAGTAATTTACTTTCTGTCCAACCAGGGGCATTATTTACAAATGCTTTAATAAATCAACAAGCAACTATTAAAAATGAAGGTAACTTGACAATAGGTAAGGATTTAACTTTTAATGCTTTTAGTAATATTACCACAGCCAATATTTCAGCTTCTAAGATTACCTTGAATAGTATAAATGGAGGAATTAATACAACAAATGGCGAACTTGATACTTCCTCTTTTACAGGATCAGGAGGAGATATATTACTAGATGCAGCCACAGATATTAGAGTTGGAAAAATCACCTCTAAAAGCGTAAATAGCAGTGGAGGAAATATTAAACTAATTAGCAATAATTCTATCTCAATAGAAGGATTTGTTGTCAGTGGTACTAATATATGTAGTCAAGCAAACCTCTGTAATGGTAACTCCTCAATAGGAGGTGATATCTACCTAAAATCTCCATTAATTAATGCAAACAAGCATGGTATATTAGTGAATATAGATGGTTTGGGACAGGGTGGAAATTTAATAACTGAAACAGATGTTCTGAATATATATGGTGATGACAACGCTTATTTCGGAACTCTAACTTATGGTCGTGGTTATGGTGGTAATTTAATTGTTAACGCAAAGGAAATTAATCTTAGCAATGGTGGTGTATTAAAATCAAATACAAACGGATTGGGAAATGCTGGAAATATACACTTAACAACAAATAAACTTCTTATTCAAGATAATCGAGATAATCCTCTGTTCCAAACAGGAATTACTTCTGCATCTCAGCCTGAGATATCTAATATTATCGAATCTAGATTTATCAACTTTCAACTAACTAATGATGATTTTAAGTTAGGCAAAGCAGGCGATATCACTATTAATGCTTCAGACTCTATTGAAATTATTGGTAATCAACCAGGACCAAGTTATTTCCAAGGTCTAGATACATTGAAATCCATTTTGAATATTTCTGCTGGAATAACGACAGGTACTGCGGGAAATGGGCAAGCAGGAACATTAATAATTAATACAAAGGAATTAACAACACATGATGGAGTAGGAATAACTACTAGTTCTCTAGCACCTAAATTTATACCTGATTTTTTATCTACCTTCATTACTACAAAAATCAATAATCAATTTAATCAATTAGATACCTCCACAAAATTTCTTCTCAATTCACAAGGAATTACTCTTACTAGTATTACTAGTAATATCTATGATCAATTCTCTAAATTTTCCGATGCAGGTAATTCAGGCAATTTAGAAGTGAATGCTGATCAAATTAAATTAATAGGTGCTGGTGGTTTAATAACTTTCACTCTCAGTTCAGGTAATGCAGGTAATCTCATCACTAAAGCACAGCAGATTTCCCTCCAGGACGGATCAATTATCGCTGTCAATACTCTGGGAACTGGTAATGCAGGCAGTTTAAACATCACCACTGACATACTCGGTATTAATAATGGTTCAAGTGTAGTTGCAGGAACCATTGATAAGGGTTTTGGTGGAAATATCAATATCGCTGCGTCAAAATCCGTAGAAGTAATTGGCACATCTTATGATAACAAAAGCTCCAGCAGTATCTCGGCTTTATCTGCAAATAATTCACTAGGAAATGCAGGTAATATCACCCTTGATACTCCTAATTTAACTATCAAAGACGGGGCAAGAATAGAAGCTCAAACTAAGGGAGCAGGTACAGCAGGGAACATTTTTATTAACAATGCCAATTTGATAAATATTTCTGGAGTCAATACATTTGGAATTAATAGTGGTTTATTTTCCTCCAGTGAAAATCCTAACAGTGGAAATGGTGGAACTATTATTATTAATCAAGCTAATCCTCAAGGTATTTTGCATCTTTCAGATGGAGGATTTTTAAGTGTGATAACACGCAGTAGTAGCAATGGTGGTGAAATTGGGATTAATGTTAATAATCTAAATATAGAAAGTGGAGGACAAATTATCAGCAATGCTGCTAAAGGTAGTAATGCTAAAGCAGGAAATATTGATATCCTCGCTAATGATAGTATTAATATTACTAGTCAAAATACACCTCAATCCCAGAATAATCCCTTAAATACTAACCAAGGAATTAATAGCGGTTTGTTTGCTTTGTCTGAAGGTACAGGTGATGCTGGTAATATTTCCATTACCACTCAAAACTTAAATATTAATGATGGTGTAAAAATCTCAGCTTCCACTACAGGAAGTGGTAAAGGTGGTAATATTAATATTACTGCTAATACCTTAACAGCCAGTAATGGCGGACAATTTCTTACCACCACATCCGATACAGCCAAAGCCGGAAATATGACTGTGAAGGTAAGAGGTAATATCACATTAGATGGCATAAATACTGGACTATTTGCTAATACTGAAAAAGGGTCAATAGGTAACAGTGGAAATATTAATATTGACCCTGAAATATTCATTATTAGAAACGGTGCAGGCATAGGAGTAAATAGTCTAGGAAGCGGACAAGGTGGCAATATTTCTATAGAAGCTGGTACTCTGATTTTAGATAATAATGCTTTTATTAATGCTGCAACTGCTAGTAGTCAAGGAGGAGAAATTACTCTACAAATAAAAGATTTATTATTCATGCGCCGTAATAGCAATATTACCGCCACAGCAGGAACAGATAAAGCCAGGGGAAATGGTGGAAACATTAATATTAATGCCCCATTTATTGTAGCTGTATCTAATGAAAATAATGATATTACCGCTAATGCTTATCAAGGTAATGGTGGCAATATTAATATCAACACTAATCAAATCTTTGGTTTACAATATCGTCCCCAAGAAACTTTATTAAGTGATATTACCGCATCTTCTGAATTTGGTGTGAGTGGCAATGTTGAAATTACCACTCCAGGAGTAGATCCTACCTCTGGTTTAACTAATTTACCAACATCTTTAGTAGATGCAGAAAGTCTCAAAAAAGATGTTTGTGCGATAAAAGATGGTAAAGTTGCTGGGGGTAGTTCTTTCATTATTGCTGGTAAAGGTGGTTTACCGGCTGATACCCATGAGTTAATTAGCAATTCTCCGGCTTTTGTGGAATGGGAAAATAATTTAGAAACCGTTACACAAATAAATTTATCTCCAGTCAAAGTCACTCAAAAAACTATAAATCATCATCCACAAATTCAACAAGCACAAGGTTGGATTATTACTCCAGATGGTAAGGTTATACTCACTGCTGATACTCAAAAAGTGACTTTACAAACTGATAAAAATAATTTACCTGATTGTAAATGATAAATTGTTTAGCTCCAAAACTCTCTAGTAAACCCGTAGAAGCAGAAGGACTGAAAAACCACAAATACGGTAAGTCACCTTCTGGTAAAGATATATTTTCTCTTTTGGCTTTGCGTTGTAATTCGCCATGAACAGTAAAAAGTTTTATGATACAATTACGTATCTCCGTTTTACTGGGTTGGTTGCGAAAAGGTTCTAATAAAGCCGTATTTTCTGCTATTCTACTTAGTAATCCTAAAGACTGAGGATTAACTTTAGGTGAGGGAATAGGAGAAAAGAAAATATCTATTTGACGAACTTTGTCAGTTACTTCCCGACTGAATTCCACTTTTCCCAAAGGTGACAAAAGTTCCTCTAAATATTGTTTGGCAAATTGGTCATGTTGTTGTCGAGTCATGAATTTATTTTAATATTTATAGATATACAAAGGCAGAAAAACATGGTGATACTAAATCGCAATTTATTAATTTCAAGTTTATTTTCATTAACCTGTATTATATCTCCTGCTATTGCTAAAGTTCAGAATGAAACAGTTATTGAAAAATCAGTTACTCTAGAAAATCAAGCTCGAAAACTATATGAAAATGGAGAATTTCAACCAGCCATTACTATATTAAAAGCTGCTATTAATAATTATCAAAAACAAGATAATTTGACTGGACAAATCATAGCTTGGCGAAATTTAGGTTTAGTTTATCAAAAAATGGGGAATCCTCAAGAAGCTAAACAAGCTGTAGCAGAAAGTATCAAATATTTAGCTAAGATAACAGATAATAAAAAGCGTCAAGAATTATTTGCCAAAACCCTGGAAGTGCAAGGACAAATTCAATTATCTATTGGTGATTCTCAAGCTTCTTTAGATACTTGGAAACAGATAATTAATATTTATGATAAATTAGGAAACAGTACCGGATTAATGAGAACTAAAATCAACGAGTCTCAATCATTACAAGGTTTGGGTTTATACAATCAAGCTGTTAAAAATTTAACTGCAACTCAACCAATTTTAGATAAACAACCAGATACTTTACTCAAAGCTAAAGCTCTCTTAACTTTAGGTGATGTTTTACGAGGAGTGAGAAAATTAGATGAATCTACACAAGTGTTAAATCAAAGTTTGACTATTGCCGAAAAATTAGTATCTAATTCTCCTATTATCACGGAAATTTTGATCAGTTTAGGTAAAACTCAGAGATTAAAATTAAACTCTAAACAAGCTATTAATTATTATCAACAAGCTGTTCAAAAATCACCTAGTTCGGATTTACTTATTCAAGCCTATTTGAATCAGATTGATTTGTTATTGTCTGAGAAAAAAATATCAGAAGTTCAAGAATTAATTCCCAAAATAAAAGATACTTTGACTAAATTACCTGCTAGTCGCAGTGCGGTTTATGCTCGGATTACTTTCGCTAAAACTATTCTCAAAGATGAAGAAATAACGAAAGAGTATCAAAATTTAATTGTTCAAGAATTAGCAACAGCATTAAATTTATCTCAACAATTAGCAGATAATCGCGCGGAAAGTTATGCGTTAGGAGTGCTAGGTAATATCTATGAAAAAAATCAACGCTATCCAGAAGCACAAAAACTTACAGAAAAAGCAGTTTTAATTGCTCAACGAATTAAAGCACCAGATATTAGTTATAAATGGCAATGGCAACTAGGTAGAATATTAGCAGTAACAGGAAATCAAAAAGATGCTATATCTGCCTATCAACAAACTGTGAAAACTTTAAAGAATATCAGAACTGATTTAGTTGCTATTAGTTCAGATTTACAATTTTCTTTCCGAGAAGATGTTGAACCTGTTTATCGAGAATTAGCAGGATTATTATTACATGAAAACTCTAGTCAAGCAGAAATCAAGGAAGCTAGACAAGTAATTGAAGATTTACAATTGGCTGAATTAGATAATTTCTTCCGAAATGCTTGTTTAAATAGTAAATCTGTAGAAATAGATAAACTTAATGATCCTACCACTGCTGTTTTCTATACTCTGATTTTAAAAGATAGACTAGAATTAATTGTCGCTTTACCGAATCAACCTCTACAAAAGTATTCACAACCTATATCTCAAGTAGATATAGAGAGCAGTATTAAGGAATTAAAACGTGAATTAACTAATGCAAGAGGTGGAAACAAAAAAAGATTAATATTATCCCAACAAATTTATAATTGGTTAATTAACAAAGAATTAGCTACAAAATTAGAATATAGCAAGATTAAAAATTTAGTCTTTATTTCTGACGGAGTATTCAGAAGTATTCCCTTAGCTGCTCTTTATGATGGTAAACAATATTTAATTGAAAAATATAGTATTGCTCTTGCTCCTAGTTTACAACTTGTAGATATTAAACCTTTATTGCGGGAGCGAGTTCAATTATTAGCAGCAGGAATAAGTGAAGCTCGTCAAAAATTTGATGCTCTTCCTAATGTAGTATCAGAATTAGCACAAATTCAAACTCAATTTCCCCTAGGAAATTTCTTAAAAAATGAGTCTTTTACAAATTCAGGCATAGAAAATAATATTAAACAATATCCGGCTCAAATAGTTCATTTAGCAACTCATGGTCAATTTAGCTCTAAAGCAGAAGATACTTTTATTTTAACTTGGGATAATCAATTAAACATTGATCAACTCACGAATATACTCCGTTCTGATAAAAAGCAAATTCGTCCAATTGAATTATTAGTTTTAAGTGCTTGTCAATCTGCAAGTGGAGACAAAAGAGCTACTTTAGGGTTAGCAGGAATAGCAGTGAAAGCAGGAGCGCGAAGTACGATTGCTAGTCTGTGGTCTGTTGATGATCAAGCAACTTCTTTACTCATGACTAAATTTTATCAAGAATTAACTAATGGTAAAATTACAAAATCTGAAGCTCTGCGTCGCGCTCAATTATCTGTTTTAAAGCAAGATGAATTTCAACATCCCTATTTTTGGTCAGCTTTTGTACTCATAGGTAATTGGCTATAATTTGTTAGAAATTCATAATACTTGAAAAAGGCTAGTAAAATTAGTTCTTACGTTAGTATTCTTCTATTTATTATTACAAAATCAAGGTGTGTTAAAAAAGTGAAAAGTAAATTTCAAAATTCCCACAAAATCATATTTAACTGGTTATTTATGTCTATTGATTTGGTGATTTTTTTCCCAAATCTATTATTACCAGTCAACGCACAAGTAATTACACAACCTGTTACACCTAAAGATCCAACAGTATTACCAACTCCCCAACCTCTACCAGAACCCCAACCATTACCCGCTTTAGAAGACCTATTTCCAATACCAGAACAAATTCCTTCAATTCTTCAACCATCATTAGAACAAATTCCAGGAACAATTACAGTTACAAAATTTGAAGTTATTGGTAGCACTGTTTTTAGTCAAATAGAATTAGCCAAAACCTTAGAATCTTTTACTAAACGTCCTATCTCATTTGCTGAATTAATGAAAGCTCAAGAGGCTATTAGTCAACTATATGTAAAATCTGGATATATTACATCTGGAGCATTTATACCTCCCCAAGAATTAAAAAATGGGGTAATAAAAATAGAAGTGATTGAAGGTGAAGTTGAGTCAATTAAGATCACTGGTTTACAAAGATTAAAATCTGGTTATCTTCGCAGTAGATTAGGATTAGCAACGAAAGCTCCTTTAAATCAAAATCGCTTGCTTGAGTCCTTACAAATGCTGCAACTTGACCCTTTAATTGCTAATTTATCAGCAGAATTAGCAGCAGGTTCTCGTCCGGGAGTAAGTACCTTAGAAATTAAGGTGCGAGAGGCTCAAGCTTTCTCGACTCAGCTAAGTATTGATAATCAAAGATCCCCTAGTGTTGGTAGTGTCCGTCGTCAATTGCAAATCAGTCACAATAATCTTTTAGGATTTGGCGATCGCTTTCATGTAGGCTATATCAATACCGATGGTAGTAACTCCCTTGATGATTTAAGTTATTCACTCCCCATCAATCCCTATAATGGGACTATCAACTTAAACTATAGTCTAACTAATAGTAATATTATTGAAAAGCCCTTTAATACCTTAGATATCCAATCGGAATCACGCAACTATCAAATCACCTATCGTCAACCCCTAAAACAAACCCCCAACGAGGAATTTATTGTAGGTTTAACAGCTTCTCGACAGAAATCACAAACCTCGCTGTTAAATATACCTTTTCCTTTGTCTATTGGTGCAAATCAACAAGGAGAAACGAAAATTTCTGCTCTCCGTTTCTTTCAGGAATATACTCGAAGAAATACCCAACAGGTATTTGCTCTCCGCTCACAATTTAACTTCGGAATTAATGCTTTAAATTCTACAATTAATGATAAAGCACCTGATAGTCAGTTTATAACTTGGCGGGGACAAAGCCAATATTTACGCCTATTAACACCAGATACAACTTTATTATTACGCTCTGATTTACAACTAGCTGACCGTCCTCTAGTCCCTCTTGAACAATTAAGTATTGGAGGACAACAGAGTGTTAGAGGTTATCGTCAAGATCAACTATTAGCTGATAATGGCTTATTTGCATCCGCAGAAATGCGTACCTCAATCCTGAAAATACCCAAACTAAAAACCACAATCCAATTATCTCCCTTTTTCGATTTTGGTACAATTTGGAATCACTCTGATTCTGAAGCTAAAATTCTCAAAAAAACTTTATTATCCGTTGGGTTAGGTTTACGCTTTTTAGTTGGTAACAACTTTAACGCTAGAATTGATTGGGGTATTCCCTTAGTTAAGTTAGATAGGACTGGAAATACATTACAAGAAAATGGTATTTATTTCACAGTTGAATATAAACCTTTTTAATTGTTATAGTTGTTGATAATGATCATGATCATGGCGACATCTAACCTTAGACTCAAACTAGAAAGATTTATCCTACCGTGAAAAAATCATCACAATCATCTAATAAAGATACATCTTCACAACCATTTACATTCTTAAAAACTGGCATATTTCCCAGATCAATTGGTAGAACTTTCAAAAAAATTCTGAGTGATATATCTCCGAATGCATATCAAGAATTTATTAAAAAAAATCAAATATCCAGACAGCGGACAACCATTGCTGTCAAATTCTTATTGTTGCTAATTATTATTCCCCTGCTAACTCATCAACTATCTAAGCAGATATTGATTCTGCCCATAGTAGAAAGTATCAGAAATGCGAACTCTAACCAAATTTTTCTAAATGAGGACATGGAAGCAAAAGCCTTTCATGAATTAAAAATATTTACAGCCAAATTAAAGTTTAAAAGTTTACTGGATTCAGAAGCCGAAATTTCCCAAGAAAATGTAGAGTCCAAGATTAAAGAAAAAGCCATAGAACTAGCAGCAGAATCTCAAAATAAAAGTGCCAACGCTATTAGTAATATATTTGCGGATATTATAGCATTAATTAGCTTTGCACTGGTAATTATTTTTAGTGCAAAAGATATTATTTCTCTTCAACACTTCCTAGATCAAATTGTTTATGGTTTAAGCGATAGTGCTAAAGCTTTTTTAATTATCTTATGTACAGATGTATTTGTGGGCTTTCACTCACCACATGGGTGGGAAGTAATTCTGGAAGGATTTGCAGACCACTTAGGTTTACCAGCGAGTAGAAATTATATATTTATGTTTATTGCGACATTTCCTGTAATTTTAGACACTATCGTTAAATATTGGATATTCCGCTATCTCAGTCGTTTATCACCTTCAGCATTAGCCACCTTAAAAGAAATGGATGATTAATCCCTTTGATTGGGCATATTGCCCATTGTTAATACTTCTGAGAATGCTAAAATGAGGCATAATCGTTGTTTGTCTTCATGAATTATGCGTATCCTATTTAATCAAAAATTCAAAGTCACAGCATTTATTACTAGTTTATTAGTAGTAAGTTTTATGAATAAACAGCCAATTCAACAGCAACAAATTGTTAAAAATTTATCATTGTCCCAAATAGTAAGTTCTCCAATCGCAGGATTATCTCCTGATTTACCTACAAAAAAACCATCTAATATAAATATCAAAAGTAATGAAAAATCCATATTTTATTCAGTTATCAATGAATGGAAAAAATATCAATATAGTATTAATTCTTATCAGGTATTAAAAGTAGGAAAATTACCAAATAATCCCATAAATTTCAATCAAGTTGATTTATTAACCGTACTCACAAATACAAGAAAATATTTTCAAAGATATTCTCAAGAAGATCCTGATATTCAACGCACAGGCATCTTAGTAACTCAAGGAGTTACTGTTAAAGATATTCTGAAAACATTAGATTTCATGATTGTTGTTTTAGAAGAAGACATTTCTAACAATCGGACAACCCGGTTACAAGATCCAAATTTTATTAACGCCAATTTTCGCGTAATTAAATGGTCTGCCCATAACCCAGAAAATTCCCAACAAAAACAATTAAGAATTACTAAATATGCAGCTTTTATTCATCCCGGTTCTCGACAAAAAACTTCTAAATATAATATACCAATCTATGCCATTAATGAAGAAGTAACCCAAGATAAATTTTACAGTAACTATACTAAACAAGATGTTTTATCAGGTATTTATGAACCTGGAGGTAAAGAATTTGGTAAAGTTAAACCTATTGCCTATTTAACTCGCAATGGTTTAGAAGCAGCACTAATGCAGGGAACTGTTTTAGTTAATTTTACTGATGGAACTAAAGAGTTTTTAAACGTAGATAGAAATAATGGAATGTCTTATATTCGGGGCTTAAAGGCAACTGAACAAAAGCGTTATTGGTATTTTAAAGAAGTTGATGCAATTAAAGGCTATGGATATAAAATAGATGCCAAAATATCCATTAAACCAGGAGTCACATTTGCGGGAGATGTTCTGAATATTGGGTTAGGGAGAATAATTGTCATTGAAGATAATCAAAGTGGACAGAAACGATTAAAAATGGGCGTAATTGCTGATACAGGTGGAGCATTTTTACCGAACCTTTATCAACTTGATTTCTTAGCAGGAACTTTTGCTAGTGAAAAAGATTTTCAGCAATATATTCAAAAATTACCTGAATATACAAATGCCTATATTTTAGTTAAGAAATAACAATATTATGCTGTCCAGATCCCCGACTTCTTGAAGAAGTCGGGGATCTTTTTATTTGGTTATTAAATTCACAATCCTGCAAACCATTCATAACCCCTATCTTCCCAATAACCTTTAGAAATTGATAACTCATTGGTGAGGGTAACTCGTGTCACCCATTTACTTTGTTTATAACCAAGTTTAATAGGTGAAGCTAACCGCAAAGGTGCACCATTTTCCACAGGTAAAGCTGCACCATTTTTTTGATACGCTAATAAAGTTTGTGGGTGTAAAACTGAAGCTATATCCCAACTTTCATCATAACCATCTGCTGATTTGAAATAGACATATTTTACTTGGGATTTAGGTTGAGAAAGGGCGATAATTTCCCTCAGACGAATGCCACCCCATTGCACAATTGCTGCCCAGCCTTCTACACAGACATGACGAATAATCATAGATGTAAACGGCAAAGATTGAATATCTGCCATACTGAAGCTAAGAGGATTATTGACCTCACCATCTACAATTAAACGATATTTTTCTAGATCAATAATTGGTGTGGATTCAAAGCTATTAACTATTAACTTATTTGGTTCAATTTGATGAGGTAAAAATTCTGGAACTGGCTTTTGAGGCTGAAATATTAATTCTTCAAATTTCTGATTTAGAGGTTCAGAAACTGTTCCTACAAAATCGGCAAACATGGGTGTACTACAACCACCCAGTAATAAACTCATACTCGATAAACCAGAAAGTTGTAAAAACTTTCTGCGGTTAAGTTCATGATTATTCATGTTAATTCCTCAATTTTGATATTTTTATAAAAACATAGATTTTGTGAGAGCATCTCCGCCTACATTTTGCCCTAATTTCCAGTGCAGACAGACAAATATTACCACCATTGGTACAGAGGCAAAGTGGACAATTCTTAAGGCTTGCCAACTGCCAAAAATATCCACTATCCAAGAAAATTGAGCAGGTTTGTACATTCCTATGCCTGTAAATATTGCTAATAATAAAATAGGAATGATTGCTGTATAAATAACTCGATGCCAAGCATAGTTTAAACGTTGGCTATTCTGACTTTTTTGTAATGCTTTGATGTCATTCACACCAACAAATTTCTTTTTCCAACGTTGGGTAACAAAAATATAAATTCCATAGCAGAACAGATTGATAGAAAATAACCACATAGCTGCAAAATGCCAATCTCTACCCCCAGCTAACCAACCACCTAAAGTAAAAAGGGGGAAAATAGGTAATCCCCCACGTCCACCAAAGACAGGATTAGCATTGTAAATTTGCAACCCGCTGGTAATCATAATAAATAGACTAATGATATTACCAGTGTGAAAAATTTTGGCAGCAATTGCTTGACGAGGTAATTTGCGGGGTATTTCAGGATTAGTCATAAATAGAATAGAAAGAATTTAATCTGGTTATATAGCGATTTTTATTTGAGTGAGATCCAGTTTTAAAAGAATTAAACGCAGATAACCGCAGATAACCGCAGATAAAGACTAATAAATTTGTATCTCATTCAAGTGGATACGGCTACAAGTATTTTGGAAATAATTTACTGAGTTAGAATGTTGGTTTAACTAGGAAAGTCAAAACATTCCTGTTGGTGCACTTAAGATTATTACCTATTTTACATTGTAATAGTCACATCACATAACCTCTATTTCAACTGAGTTTTCACGATTAATCCAAAAATATAGTTAAATTAAGAAAGAAGAGGTAATCGGACAAAATTAATTACACACATTGTCTTTCTATTCCCTGTTGCCTGACGACCCGATTGAATTTAATTTTGTCTAACTACTTACTAACACTTGTATTTTAAGATGCTGTTTTTTTTCAGAAATTTCCGAGATGAATTCGTCTCTAGTGTGTCAAAAGCGACTGCTTCTCTGGCGGAAAGTATCGCCAATTGGTGGTCAGAATTCACCCTTCAGACCAAGCTTTTAGCCGTCGCTACCTTGATGGTTTCCTTGGTCATGAGTGGTTTGACGTTCTGGGCTGTCAACACAATTCAGCAAGATGCACGTCTCAATGATACCCGCTTTGGTCGTGATTTAGGATTACTGCTGGCGGCTAATGTAGCCCCTCTAATTGCTGATCATAATCTCACTGAAGTGGCCCAATTTTCCCAACGTTTTTACAGCGCTACTTCTAGCGTGCGTTATATGCTATACGCTGATGAAACTGGGCAAATCTTTTTTGGTATTCCTTTTTGGGAACCAGAGGTAGAAAACTCCCTCACCATTAAGCGACATATCCAACTACCAGAAGATTACGCTAGTAATGAATATCAGCTAATGGTTAGGCAACATAACACTCCCGATGGTGCAGTTACCGATGTATTTGTGCCTCTGATAGTAGATAAAAAATACTTAGGTGTGTTAGCAGTCGGTATTAATCCTAACCAAACCGCAGTTATATCTACTAATTTCACCCGTGATGTTACTATTGCGGTTTTTATCACAATTTGGGTCATGGTGATTTTGGCAGGAGTAATTAATGCTTTAACTATTACTAAACCTATTAAAGAACTGCTAGTTGGTGTTAAACAAATTGCGGCTGGAAATTTTAAACAACGGATAGATATCCCACTAGGTGGTGAACTAGGAGAGCTAATTTTCAGCTTTAATGAAATGGCAGAAAGGTTAGAGCGTTATGAAGAACAAAATATTGAAGAATTAACCGCCGAAAAAGCTAAATTAGAAACTTTAGTTTCTACTATTGCTGATGGTGCAGTCTTGATTGATAATAATATGCAAGTAATATTAGTCAATCCCGCAGCTAGAAGAATTTTTGCTTGGGAAAGTCTGGATGTTGTTGGTAGTAATATTCTGCATCACTTACCCCATACTGTCCAAATGGAAATATCTCGGACTTTGTATGAAATGGCCGCAGGTGAATGTGAAAGTGCAGAATTTCGCATCCTTCTCAAACAACCCACTTCCCGCACAATTCGTATTGTTTTAACCACAGTTCTTAACCTACAAAGGGAAAGTATTAAAGGTATCGCTATCACTGTTCAAGATATTAGCCGTGAGGTAGAACTAAATGAAGCAAAAAGCCAATTTATTAGCAATATTTCTCATGAATTAAGAACACCTCTATTTAACATCAAAACCTATATTGAAACTTTACATGATTATGGCGAAGATTTAGGTATTGATGAACGCCAGGAATTTCTGCAAACAGTTAATAATGAAACTGATAGACTCACTCGCTTAGTTAATGATGTTTTGGATTTATCAAAACTTGAATCAGGTCGTAATTACAGTTTTGATAAAGTAGATTTATCACAAGCACTAGAACAGACGTTACGTACCTATCAACTTAATGCTAGAGATAAAGGTATTGAACTATTCCAGGAACTGACTCCTGATTTACCTTTAGTCCTAGGAAATTATGATTTATTGCTGCAAGTGTTTGGTAATTTAATTGGTAATTCTCTAAAATTTACTCTAGCAGGTGGTAAGGTAGTTATCCGTGCTTATCAACTAGATGCTAATTCTCATTCTCATCATCATGCTGGTAAAGTTAGAATTGAAATTAGTGATACAGGAATTGGTATAGCACCAGAAGATCAACAGGCAATTTTTGACCGCTTCTTTCGGGTAGAAAATAGAGTTCATACTCTCGAAGGAACAGGTTTAGGTTTATCAATTGTTAGAAACATTATTGACAGACATCATAGTCAAGTTAATTTGGTGAGTGAAGTTGGTATCGGTACTACTTTTTGGTTTGATTTAGAAGTATTTGAGGAAGAAGTTTCATCAGAAAATTAAGAATTTATAATTTAGAATTTAGAATTAAAATTTCCATGTTATTTCAGGAGGTAAACAAAGTTATTAATAAACAACCTAATAATAAAGCTAGTATTAATAACAAAGTTTGATGGCGTTTTATCCAACCATTAAACCTTCTACTCAAGCTATGATGAGAATTTTGCTTTTGAAGTTCTAATTTAATTTCTTCTGTATTTTGATAGAGAATACAGTTTTGAGCATAGGGATATTGAGGAAAATTACAGGTATGATCAAAGTGATAAGTACAACTGTCACATAAATACTCATTTTCAGGAGCGCGGTGCAGGGGAATACCAGGATGTCCATGAGCTTTCAGCAATAACCGACACTGGGGACAAGTAATTGCTTGACTATCAATAATTTGATGGCAACGAGGACAAGATATAGTAGCCAAAACTGGAAAGGATAGATAAGGAAACATCTTGATTTTATCTCTCCTCATGCCAATTCTATCTAAATTTTTGTGGAAACAACACGTAGGGTGTGTTAACGACAGCGTAACGCACCAAATTCTTAATGGTGGTACATTGGATAATGGTGCGTTACGAACTTCGTTCTAACGCACCCTACAATACCTGAAATAATAAAATATCTGATATTTTGTTGTTACTTGACGACGTATACTTGAATAATGACGACATAATTGGAGTTCATAATATAATGCCTAAAAAAAATCTCTCTAACTTAATACAGGAAGAAAACACAAAATTTATACCTCTGCAAGGTGAACCTGTAATTGAAATTACTGCTGAAGCAGTATTGGAAACAGCAATACAAACCACTGATACTGCGATCCTGCCAATTGATAATCATTTAGAACTGGAAGCTAGTATTAAAGAATTGCAACAAACAGTTTCTAGATTAAAACAAAAAGAATCTACTCTAATTAAGCAAATTAGTGATTTACAAATAGCTGTTTCTGACAAAGAAGTATTAGCAGAACGTTTAATAAAAGAACTTTCTCAAACAAAACAAACAGCTTTACAACTAGCAGATTCTAACTCGCAGTTACTAGAACAAATCAAAGTTTTCAAGCAACCTGATCAGCAATCTAGTCAAAAACCTAGTTACCAACCTAGTGAACAAGCTAGTCAAATTGCCAAATCCATTCAATATAAAAAATCCCATAGATCAATAGAACGCCTTCAGGAAAAGCCCAATCAAGATAGTGAGGATTTTTCAGCTAATACTTGGTTGTATGATTGAAGTCTTAACTATCTAAACTCTAGGACTCCTATTTGATTTTTTGACAAACTCCGTATCCTTAATTCTCTAATAATCCTGACTCAACAAATCAAGAGTGCGGTATTTATTGCTGAAAATCTTGGCAAATTTGTTTCAGGTATTCTGTAAATCCAAGTAAGTGTTTTTAAAATGGCGGAATATTTCTTCATAAATTTGGCTTTTTACCCGCTCACCCCGTTTGCCATCTTCCAGTTTAATATCGTCTACAAAAAATGCAATATTCAATTGTAAAAAGAAGGTAGAATCACCATTATTATTCATTCCCGCTACATGAACTTGTGGCTCTTGCCATTTTTGGCGGGATACTTTTAACTTTTCTTGAATCCATTTAATGAAGTCTAAGATATAATCATCTAACCTAGTTTCTTCAGCTTGGGGGTTATCAATTTTCTGAGACAAACGTTGCGCTCTGCGAGTTAATAAATTAATTTTGCGTTCCCATTCTTCAGCAATTAAATTTTGATCCTCATCTAACAAATTAGGGTCTTTAATCAGAATGCGATACCAATCACGAATTAACTCAATTAGTCCTTCTTCATTGTTTTCCTGAAAATTAAAGACAGTGCGATTTTTATGAGTTTCTTCAACTAATTGAAAACCCATAAGTTCTAAAATACCTTGATATTCTTGTTGAACATTTTCTATTTCATCTGCCGTTAATCCTCCTTTTTCAGCAAACTGTATTGTCGCCACCAGAGCTTCTAGAGATTGTTCAATTTCTTCTAATTTCAAATTAACTTCTTGTTCAGCCAATAACCTCAATTTACCAAGTTTTTGTTGTGTAAGTAAATCCTGCTCGCTATTTTCATAGATATAATATTCATCTATTACTTCTAATTTTGTATCTATATTTCCTAGTGTATCTGGATGAGCTAAAACAATTTGTTCTATCAACTTTTTCGATTCATTAAGCTCACATTCAGAAGGAATTTCTATAGATATAGATTGGGCGTAGAAAGTGGTAGGGCGACTCAAATTAGTAATTTTTTGTCCTTGTAATACACTATTAGGAATGTAAACATCGCAATGCTCACTAAATATATATAACTGAGTTACTCTAATACCAATCTGGCGTAACATCCCAATTGAACCATCTTCAAGCAGTAAGATATCACCAAATTGAAAAGGAGTGTCAATAAGTAAAACAATCCCACTAAAGAAATTAGCTAAAATATCTTGAAGTGCAAAACCAAGAACAAAAGTAGCACCACCAAGGGCTACCCAAATTCCACTTAAATCAATCCCAAAAGAAGTAAGTACAAAAGCTGAACCAGCTATGTATATTAGCACAGGAACGACGGCGGAGAGGATGGGAAGTAATACGTCATCCCACATGACTTCACTTTTTTTTGTATATTCTTTCAGGTAGTAGATAAAAACTTGATTAAATAATTGCACAGCCCAATAACTTGTTAATATTATTACACTGACTATGATGATTTGATTAATTGCTAAAACAAAGCCATTATTTGCTAACTTTCCTAAAGAAAATTTTAGGCTTATTTTTAGACTAAGAATACTAAAAAGGAAAAGAGTAGGATAGGCTGAAATATTTAAGGTGACGAAAGCAATATCGTTTTCAAATTCTCGAACAATAGGGCGCAAGATATAAAACAATATTACATATAATAGCCCAGTTCCTAGAAATATGCTGAATAAACTAAGCAAAAGTAAGCTGCCTGTATTCAAGTGAGCAAATTGATTTAAAAAGGTTGTTAATGTGTTCATATTTATTCGATTACGAGTTTTAAACCTGGAAGTAAGCGCTCTAAATTTCTCAAAGATTTATTTTGCCAGGGAACTTTTTTTGAACCTAAAACTATCAATTGAGTTCCTTTATTTTTCCGCATACCTAAAACAAATTTAGATAACATACTGATGCCAGAACTGTTGAGGAACGCTAATTCTTTAAGGTTTAATGTGATGATTGGAGGTTTTAGATCAACTACTTGATTAAGCAAGTTAACAATAGGGGCATACTCTTTGGGTCCTCCTAAACTAATTTGTCCGTGAAACTCAACTATTGAAGACACTGGATTATGTTCAACTTGATAGTCTTCACTTTTAACTACTTGATAAGTCATAAAATTAGCTACACCAACATTAAATTTTATTGGATTATACAACAATTTGAGCCATTGTAGTCACAATGATGATTTGCGGATTGCTAGATTCTGGCTCAAATTTCCAGCCTAATTTTGCTGAATAATCATTAATAATGGTCAGTAAACCTAAGCCAGATGCTTCACTATCTTCGGTTTCGGCTATTTTTTCAATTTGCTGCACATATAACTCCTGAGTATTGACAGAAAGTAATTCTTGAATAAAAGCTTGAAATTTAGTAAAATATTGACAATTAATGCTATTTTTAGCAAAAATTACAGCAGTTATTTGATCAGTGTTTTTGAGTAAATAAATACCCAATTTTACTGGATCATGACTGCTGATTTCATTAAATTTCATAGCATTTTCTAAAAGTTCATTACCAATATAACTTAAGGCATTCTTACACTCTTCAATACGATTTTTTCCTTGAGTATCATCTTCATCAATTGCTAAAAGATTGGCAAAATAATCAGCCTGAAAGCAAGCTGATAAACGATGATTACGCCATTGTTTTTCGTTTAATTGAACAGGGTTGTTAAAACTTAATTCCAAAGATTGATGTTTTTGGCTAAAATCTTGAATAAATTCTCCAAAAATTTGACTCATTATATATTACCTAATTAAGAAACAGGGACTCAAGAACTATAGCAATCCTAAATAATTTCTGGTACTGTAGGGTGGGCATTGCCCACCGTAGGCTGGTTTTGGTGGTCTGATAGTTTGCGTGACGTAGCCATAAAATAGTAAGTAGTGTTTTGGTGGGCAATGCCCACCCTACGTATACGCAAACTATCAAAAATCAAATAGGAATCCTATATATATGTTAGCTATTAGGGTTTTTACGAAAAAATCCTAATCTTTTCTTTTTATTAACATCGTTGTTAATTTCTTCTGATATTTCTTCATCTTCAGATATTTCTATTTCCTCATTTTCAGATAGTTCTTGCTTGTCAAAAGGTAACTGTTTAATAACAAGTAAAGTAATGTCATCAAAAATTGTCTGTTCTCCAATAAATTGTTTAACATCATCTATTATTGCTTGCTTAATTTCATCAGCAGATTGATGCCAGTTTTGACTAATAATTTCGTGTAATTTGTCTAATCCATACTGTTTTTTATTCATATTGTATGCTTCAGGAATGCCATCAGTATAGAGAACAATGCCATCCCCAACTTCTAACTCGATGATAGTATGATTAATAAAATCAGTAATCTCCTCATATAGCCCGATAGGAAATCCTAACTCTATCGTATTAATCCGCTCAATCTTACCTCCTTTTCTGACTACAATAGTTTCTTCATGCTGACCACTAATACTAACTTTACCTTGGGCATAAGTGAGAATAACTAAAGTTAAATTTTTCTCAGACTTCATGCGACAGACATTTTTATAAATAGTCCGGTTGATAGCATCTAAAAACTTAACTGGATCGACTTCTCCAATCTCTTTGAGAGTACGAATTGCCGTTTGTGTCATTACCATTAAAATGCCACTTTCTAAGCCATGTCCCGTAACATCACCCATGCCAATTGTCACAACTCCATCTGTAGATAGAACATCATAATAATCGCCACCAATTTCATCCGCAGGTTCCATATAACCGGCAATATCTAAATCTTTAATATCCTCAAATTCATCTCCTGTCGGCAAAATCATCCGTTGCATTTGGCGCAACATATCTAATTCTTTTGCCATCCGGAAGTTTTCTGATTGTAAAATAGCTTCTGCTTCTTGTCGTTTTAGGAGGTTAACGTAGGCTTTTGAATGATAACGAATGCGGGCAATTAATTCGGCTGCATCTGGTAATTTGACTACATAATCATTAGCCCCTAATGCAAAAGCTTTGGCTTTAATAATTGGTTCTTCTTTACTAGAAAGAACAATCAAAGGCACATATTTTGTAGGTGCATTGTGAGCGCGTAAAAATTGAACTAATACCAATCCTTCCATTTCTGGCATGACTAAATCTTGTAAAATAACTGTTGGCTGACAAGATTTAGCAACTTTGATTGCTTGAGTAGGATTATTACAGTAGTGAAATGTGATATCTTTCTCTGGAAGCAACATCCGCCGAACAGCTTCCGCAATCATAGGTTGATCGTCAATAAGTAAAACTGTAATCGGGTCTTGGATCAAAATTTTTGTCTCCTTTTAATAATGATTGAAAATAGTGATATAAATTGTCAATTTCTCTGATTTTTGACTTATTTCTGTAATAACTTTAAAGTAGATGCGATCGCTTCTATTGGTAAAATCTCTATAGCCGCATTCAAATCTACAGCAGCTTTAGGCATTCCATAAACTACGCAACTCTGTTGATTTTGGGCGATGGTATGCCATCCTTTTTGACGTAATATACTTAGTCCTTCCGCCCCATCTTTACCCATACCTGTTAACAACACACCAATTCCCTTACCGTACCAATACTGAGCGACACTTTTAAAAAACACATCGACGGAAGGCCGATAAGGATAATCAATTGGTTCTTTAGTGTACCCCAAACTCAAATCTGCCTGTAACTTCATGTGATCGTTAGTCCCTGCAATGAGAACTTTTCCCACTTCCAGACGGCTTCCTGCTGTAGCTAATTTGACAGTTAAAGGTGTCACATTATTTAACCATTCAACTAAGCCAGGAGTAAACTGAGCATCAACGTGTTGAACTATCGCTATGGCAGATCCAAAGTTTGCTGGTAAGCGAGAAAGAATTGCAGCTAGTGCGTTAGGACCTCCTGTAGAAGAACCAATGACGACTAAGTTGGGATGAGATGATGCAATACCTGTGGTGGGCGTAGCCATTGCCGATAATCGAGATTGGGAATTTTGGAGAACAGTTTTAGATTTGGTAGTTGAGATTGATTTCCCAATTAGTTTGCGAATTGTGGTGATTTTTGTCAATAAAACTTGTGCAGATTCAGGATTACCATTAACGCCCAAAACTGGCGTACTGACGGCATCTAATGCGCCATATCCCATCGCTGCAAAAACTTTAGATGTATTTTGTTGGACACTAGCTGTTACTACCAGAATGGCGCAAGGAGAGTTTTTCATAATTTGACGAGTTGCTTCTACCCCATCCATCACTGGCATAATCAAATCCATCAAAATCAAGTCTGGAATATCTTTGGCACATTTAGTAACTGCATCAGCACCATTGTGAGCTATCCAAGCTAATTCACATTCAGGTAAAGTCATTAAAATCCGTTTTAATGTCTCTACTGCCATGATCATATCATTAACAATTGCAATCCTCATTTATCAATTCCCAATTAAATTCAATACAGCATTTACCAAAGTATCATCCTGAAAACTTGCTTTAGTTAAATAATAATCAGCACCAGCTTCTAAACCACGGATTTTATCTTCTTCGCGGTCTTTATAGGATACGATAATTATCGGGACTGAATTTAATTTAGGGTGATTTTTCATCTTATTCACAAGTTCAATTCCGTTCATTCTCGGCATATCAATATCACTTATTACTAAATCATAATGTTTATTACAAACTGTATACCAGCCCTCCATCCCATCCACTGCTACATCAACTTTATAGCCTTTATTTTCTAATAATTTTCTTTCCATTTCCCGAACAGTTATAGAATCATCAACTACCAAAATACTCTTGCGGCTTTCTAACGTAGCATTCATATTTTGTTTATCAAAGCGGCTTAATTGATTACCATTGAGTAGATTATCAACAGAGTGAATTAAATCAGAAACATCCACAATCAAAATAGGTGAACCATCTCCCATCAAAGCAGCAGCACTAATATCTTGAACTTTTCCTAAGCGGTGATCTAATGGTCTAACTACTAAATCATGCTCACCTAAAAATCTGTCTACTACTAATCCGTAATAGTCTGATTGTTCACCAATAACAACAACAGATAAATCTGCGGATTTTTGTGGTGATTCTGCTAATTCTAAAACTTGATGGGCTGACACTAAACCAATATTTTTATTATTCATTGTGAAATATTGGCGATGTTCCATTGAGTAAATTTCTTGTGGTTCTATGATCAGAATTTGCTCAATTCGTGCTAGAGGAAAAGCATATAATTCACCAGATATTTCTACTAATAGGGTACGAACAACAGATAAAGTTAAGGGTAATTGAAAATGAAAAGTTATGCCTTTTCCTGGTACAGAAAATGCTCGCACATTACCACCAACTTCTTGAGCCATACTTTTAGCAATATCTAACCCCACACCGCGTCCAGAAATTTCTGTTACTTGTTTGGCTGTAGAAAATCCTGGCAAAAACAGAAATTCCATCAGTTCACTTTCCGTAAGTTGATCTACCATTTCTTGGGAGGCCAGATTTTTGGTAACAATTTTTTGCCGCAGCCAATCAAAATTGATACCTCGACCATCATCAGAGATGATAATAGATAGCATTCCTCCCCGATGAGCCGCTTCTAATTTCAGGCTTCCTTCGATGGGTTTATTAGCGGCTAAACGTTCTTCAGGTGGCTCAATTCCATGATCAATAGAGTTACGTAAAATATGGGTTAGAGGCGCTTCTAATTTTTTTAAAATATCCCGATCAACCGGTGTAGATTTACCGAAAATATCAAATTTTAATTGTTTATCTAACTTTCTAGCCAAATCTCGAATCATTCGCGGGAAACCCTGCACACCGTCAGCAAAAGGCCTCATATTAGATGCAATTACCTCTCGATAAAGGCGATCGCTTAAATTAGCAGTCCGACGAGCAAATAATTCTAGTGAATCCAGGCGATCGCCTAAAATTTCCTGACATTCTGACTCTTTTGACCTGGCAAGTTCTAAATATTTCTGACTTTCTTGATAGTGACCGACTGCTACTGCTTCTTGAAATTCTTGGAGAATTTTTGAGAGTTGCTGTTGTCTTTTTTTGAGAATGATCAGAGAATCGGCAAATGGTTGCAGCCAATTGGCTTCAATTAGGGACTCTCCCGCTAAACCCATGATCCGATTTAAGTTTTCAGCATTGACTCTCACAACTCGGTCATTAGTCTGAACTATTGGTGCTGTTGCTTCGTTGTGGTTAGTGAGCGTAGTTGGTTCACTGGATGTAGGTTTAATAGTTGATATTGTCTGAACGGACTGGGCGATCGCTAGTGATTCCGTCTGAGGTAACGGAGATAAAATTGCGACTTCTCTTTTTGTATCCTTTTTCTCTCCTGTCAATAAAGCAGAAATTTCCTGGATTGTAGTGACAATTTGGGGACGATGTTCTAACAGCCAAGGGTTTAACTCTCCCGATTCTAATTGACTAATATTGAGGAGTAAATCAACACCTTGCAGCAGTACATCAACATCATCAGCCATTAACGTAATCGTGTGGTTTTGAGCCGCAACAAAGCAATCTTCCATCACATGAGCTAAATTCACAGCAGCATCAATAGCCACAATGCGAGCAGCACCTTTGATAGAATGAGCAGCCCGCATCAGAGATTCTAGTGATTTGCCAGTCTGAGGTTGGGATTCTAAAGATAGCAGCCCTTCATTTAAGACATTTGCTTGAGCTTCCACTTCTAAGGAAAACAACTCCAGCATAGAAGTGTCGCTGATGTTTACTGGTTCATCTGTTAGAAGAGTTAGAGGAGTTGGAGGAGTTGGAGGAGTTGGAGGAGTTGGAGGATTTGGAACAGTTGGGGAAATTTCCTGGTGTGCTGCTGTTTTCTCTGTTCGCATCAACAAAGTGGTTATTTCTTCTGTAATTCTTGTAATATGTTGCTGATGTTCTGATACCCAAATATCTAAATCTGCTTCTGTTACTTGGCTAATCTTCAATAGTGTTTCCACACCCTGGCGTAATACATTTATCTGAATTAGACTCAAAGTGAGGCTAAGATTTTGGGCAGTAACAAAGTAATCTTCCATGATGTTAGCTATGTTTATAGCCACATCAACTTCCGAGATCGTAGCCGCACCTTTGACAGCGTGAGCAGCCCTGATCAGAAAGTCCAGTGTTTGGGAAGAATGGGTTTGAGTTTCTAAAGCTAGAAATCCCTCATTGAAGATCACCGCTTGAGTTGCCACTTCTAACCGAAACAAATCTAATATGGTTAATTCATCCATATTTTGCTGGTTATTCATCACAAAATCCTCTGAGTGAGAGTGTCAAACAATAAATCTGCATCTAAGTAATTTACCTTTTGCTCTTGCCAGTAAATTACCTTTTTGGTGTAAGCTGCTGAAGCTTTGGAAATCACTACTGGCGTATTTTGTAATTCACTGATTTGAAAACGGTGAACACCGCACACTTCGTCTACAGGAAACACCCACCGATTTTCTTCACTAGCCACAACCATCATGATTTCAGAGTCTACAGGAAGAGGATTTTCAGAAGAATCAACTATAGTTTCTAGGTTGAGTAGATGTCTAAGTGCAACACATAGGAGAATTTCGCCACGAATGTTGACCAAACCCATAAACAGTTCATTACTGCGATGAGGTAGGCTATGAATTACACAAGCAGGAGTTACTTCCTGAAGTAACTTTACTGGCAAAGCTAACCATTCATCCCCTAAACGGAAAATCATTACCGATAGAGTTTCCGCTGATCTGACAATGACTCCATTAATTTGAGCTAAAGCATCATCAGACTGGGTTTTTGCTAAGATTTCAGTCCATTCATGCAGATATTCTGGTGACGCTTCCCGTTCTAATAAACTGCGTCCTGCCAAAGAATAAACGGTACAATTACGGCAGTGAATCGCGGTTTTTAGCTGTGGACAAGAGCGATCGCCTTCTACCCCAATTTTATTCCAGCAATCATCGTTCATGGCTCTTTTAATGTCCTTTTAATGAGTATCTACTCGAAAACGAGCAATTTCTTGGTGTAAAGTTTGGGCTGCATTATTTAATTGACTAATTGCACCATTAACTTCTCTGAGAGTTTGAGCAGTTTGTACTGCATAACCTATTAGTAAAGTATCTTTTATTTTCCAATTTTCAAACATTCTCATTTTTTCTCCTCAATTTTTGTTAAGCATAAACTAGGTTATCTATTATTTTTTATCTGAATATTTACCTCTTGTTAATTACTATTTACTCGAAAACGAGCGATTTCTTGGTGTAAGTTTTGTGCTGCATTATTCAATTGACTAATTGCACCATTAACTTCCCTAAGACTTTGAGCAGTTTGTGAGGAAGCTTCACTTAATTGCACCATGGTTTGACTGATTTGTAATGCTCCATGAGATTGTCCTTCCATACTATTACTCACGTCTTGGAATTGAGGAGTTAAAGTTTGTACTTCCTGAATAATTGACTCTAATTTAGTGCCGATATTTCTCACATCGTCTACACCTGATTCTACCTGTTTGGAAAATTTATCCATTTCCATTACCCCAGTTGAAACTGCCCCTTGCATATCTTTTACCATGTTTTCAATATCCAGGGTGGCTACTGCGGTTTGGTCAGCCAGACGACGAATTTCTCTGGCTACAACGGCAAAACCTGTACCATATTCTCCGGCTTTTTCTGCTTCAATCGCTGCGTTTAACGAGAGTAGATTAGTTTGATCGGCTACTTTGGTAATAGTAGTAACAATGCTGTTAATACTACTAGCTTTTTCGTTAATTACTCCCAATTTTGCGGAAATAATTGTAGTTGCATCTGCTAATTGCCTCATGGATTTTTCCATGGAAATTAACTCTTTCTGACTAACACCTGCGGCTTGGGCTGTTGATTGAGATTTGGCTTCTACCTCATCCATTGTCTTCACTAATTGCGAGGAAGTAGCCGAAATTTCTTTAGCTGTAGCAGCGACTTCATTAGTTGAAGCAACTTGTTCAGTCATAGTTGCTTCTAACTGCTTTCCTGATGCAGCGATTTGGGTAGCAGAGGTAGTAATTGAAATACCGGATTCTTGTATTCTACGAATCAGCGAATTTAGACTTTGATTCATGACTTGAAAAGACTGTTGTAATTTGCCAATTTCATCATCAGCTTCTATGGCTGGAATTTGACTGGTGAGATCGCCTTCAGAAATCTTTTCTGCTACGTTCGCAACTACAGCAATTTTACTAGCAATTTTCTGTGTAATTAGATATGCCAATGTTAGAGCTATTCCTAAGGCTATTAGTGGCAAAATTATAGATGTGAGGCTGATAAAATCAAGAGTTTTTTTGGTATTATCTGTATCTTTTTTAGATTCATCCTGTATTTTATCTGTAATTTCTGTATTTAACTTATCGAATTCACCAAGAATTATTTTAGATGCTGGTAGATATGTATCTACAGCTTCCTTTTGCTTCCCTGCATCGACAGTGCTGAAAGTTTTCCTAGCTAAAGCATCAAATTGAGATGCTAATTCCAGCATTCTTTTATATTTTTGTAGCTGTGGATTATCACGTTGATCTTTGATTAAATTTTGTATATCATTGAGATCTTTATCAAATTTGTTTTTCTCTCTCTCAAAAGCGGCTAAAGCATTCTCAGAATTGCCAACTAAAAGATAGCCACGAACTTGCCGAGCCATCAAAGACATTCTCAAAACCGCGTCATCGGTCATTAAATTAGTATTGTGTGACTTATTAACTTGATCAAATGTGTCAATTGTTTTAGAAGTATTGATATGAACTATCGCACTAAATCCACCGAATAATACTAGTGGAACTGCATAACCTAGTAGTAATGTATCTTTTACTTTCCAATTTTCAAACATTCTAATTTCCCTTTGAATTTTTTTTAAACAAACTAATTTTGATATTTATTGAAAAACATTCTGGTCTGTAGTCACCTAATCCAATCCGGTTAAGTTAGAGCCACAATTATTCAATTGCGTAGGTTGAGTTAAGGAACAAAACCCAAGACTTTCAGGATTTTGTTGGGTTATGCTTTCGATTCCCGTAAGGGATATGCTGTCGCTCAACCCAACCTATAATTATCTTTAACTTAACAGTATTTTTACCTGATTTAGCTTTAGATAATAGCATAAATTTATATAAAATTATCTTGAGAATAGATATATTTTTTAGGTGGTTCTCAAGGTAATAAATAAATGTTCTACATTCCTGTTCTTTTTTGATAATTAGTAGCAATATAATCGCTATAATCGCTTAATTCGCTGTCGTAATAGTTCTGCTTTAGCAGTATCCCCACGGTTTTCTGTAAGTAAAGTTAGGTGCATAAGTGCTTCATAGTCATTAGGTTCCAGATAAATTGCTTTTTGAAAATATTTTTCTGCTTTTTTTTCCATACCTTGAGCTTGATAAATTTGTCCTAATAAAACATAAGCTTGAACATGAGTATAATTCTGTTGAATATAGGTTTCACATAGTATAGTAGCTTCACTTAACTGTCCGCGATCTGCTAATCTGCGAATACTTTCTAGGCTAATACTTGGATGTAAATTTGATGGCTGACTTTGCTCATTTTTGGGTATTTCTAGTGATTTTTTGAAGTAGATTTCTGTTCGCTGCTTTACGTCTATCTGTGAATTTAACTTTTGCATAGGCAATAATTGCTGATTTCTAGGCAGTGATTGTGCTAAATCTTGAGATTTAGGATTATTTTTATCTATTTTTCGATAAGCAAAAGCAAAAGGATGATTTACAGACTCAAAGGAAGATAGTGATATTTCTCCCGTTTCTACATGACCTACAAATATCAGCCCTTGATTATGTAATAACCGATCTAAATTTACCATGCTTTGCTCCCTAGCAGCTTGCTTAAAATAAATCAAAACATTCCGACAAAAAATTAGATGATAAGGCAATTTATCATCCAAAAAATGGGGAGATACTAAATTTCCATAAATAAAATTAACAGTATTTTTTACTAAATGACATAATTGGTATTTATCTCCAATTTGAGTAAAATAACGCGACCGAAATTCCAGATTATTCACGCGAAAAGAATTACGGCTGTAAATAGCTTCTCTAGCTTTAATTAAAGATTTTTTACTAATATCAACTGCATCAATTATAAATTGATTAGGGCTTAAACCTGCATCCAAAAGAGTCATGGCTATTGAATATGGTTCTTCTCCAGAAGAACAAGGTATACTTAAGACACGCAAAACCGACTTATTCTTCCTTGATAACCATTCAGATCTAAGATAATTTTCCAGAAAAGTGAAAGGTTCGACATCTCGAAAAAACCAAGTTTCTGGTACTATTACCAATTCAATTAATTCTTCTAATTCTTGATAAGAGCTTTGTAAGTGTTGTAAATAGGTTTGCAAGTCTGGCAATTTACAGACTAATCTCCGCTTTTCTAAAACTCTAGTAATTTCCTTTGAGCCAATAATACTGGCATCTATACCAATTTTATCTTTCAAGAATGCAGCAATTTTTTCCTGTGTCATTGTTGTTATACCATTTCTGTATAAAGATACGCTTTATTTTTCATTGTAGAGACTTTCCATGGAACGTCTCTACAAAAATTTGATGCAAGCTCACATAGAATTGATATTAACTTTCCCCTTGTAATAATAAATATTTATGTTGCGAATCTAATAATAAATACTCCAATCTTATCCGTTGGATCATTCCTTTTTCATCCATCATCATTTCTCCCAAATAAGGAGCTTCATTTAATATATTTTCTGTATCAACTAAATCTATATCCGGTTTATTTAAAGTTTCTGTAACCCGTTCGGCCATTAAACCAAGCCAACGCTTAATATTATCTTTTCCTACATAATTAACCATAATAATTCGCGTACTTAAATATGAACGACTAGGATAATTTTGAATTAACTGACATAAATCAATAACGGGTACAATCGTCCCTCGATAGTTGAATAAACCAGCAATATAGTCAGGAACTTGATGCAATTTTCTCAGAATTACCCTAGGGATAACTTCTACAACTTGTGAAGTATCCAGAGCATAAAGGTTATCATCAACAGACAAAAGTAACATTAACATATAGCAATCCTATTTGAGTTATGGTAATTATGTGATTCTAAGAGGATATTTTAAAAGTCTCTTATGGTGGATCAAATATTTTTAGATACCCCTAAATCCCCCTTTCTAAGGGGGACTTTGACTGTAGTTCCTGCCTTGTTAAGCTACCGTGTACACACAAGTGCTATGATTCCCAAAACAAGTCCTGGCAAATAGAAGTCGCGGCTATACAAATAAAGTCTACCTGCGTGGACTAATGAAAAATGTATAGTTTCAAACCTACGAAGATGGTTTTTGCCTGTGTAAATGCGGTTTTTAATCTAAGCCAAAACATTTGCCTATTGAACCATAGTTATGGCTTTGCTTCTCGCTTCTATAATTTGACTTATTTCCCGCCCCAAACTTGGTTGGCGTTCAATCATTGTATTTATAGCATCTGAATAGATGACAAGAACTTGTAAATCATCAACTGCGGACACTGATACCGGACTTGGTTCTCCACTAAATAGTGCCATTTCACCAAAAAACTCACCACGCAAGATAGTCATTACATCCAATTCCATTCCCAACTTACTTGTTACGGAGACTAGAGCCTCCCCCGAAATGATAATGTACAAAGCCTTGCCAGACTCACCCTGGCGGATGACTTTCTCTCCAGCACCAAAGTGCTGTACAATAGTCCCCTTAGCTAAGTCATCTAAATTCTTTGGCTCTCTAGTTAAAGGCATAAATCCGGGAATTGAGTGTAAGCTTTGGGCTAACTTACTGGAAGCAGTATCTGCCTTATCAGCAGTTTCCACAGCATATTCGTACCGATAGCGATATAGCGTTAAGTTGTTGCGCTGGGCGGCATACCAGATTCTCGTCATAAATCTATCAAGTATCTGCTCCACATCCTCAAAGTTCTCGATAAAGAACTCTACCTCATAGATAATTGCCGTCTCATCATAGGATGTGGTTTTGATCTCTGGTTCGGGTTCGGCTAATATTCCTTGTGTAGCCAAAGCTGTACTTTGTAGTACCTGCTTCACGAGATTGGGGGGGGTATCGTAGGAAAAGCCAATATTGATCCGTTGGTTATAAATGCGTTCTGGTTGGCTGTAATTACGGATGATT
The DNA here is from genome assembly GCA_031376645.1 of Dolichospermum sp. OTE_75_concoct_329_sub. Lineage (GTDB taxonomy): Bacteria > Cyanobacteriota > Cyanobacteriia > Cyanobacteriales > Nostocaceae > Dolichospermum. Next base: position 31,726 of record JANMEE010000106.1, read on the forward strand.
TCTTTACCAATTAACTGATGAGGAACAATAATTACTTCACGTTCGAGAGTTAGCAGACGAACTGATCGCCAGTTGATATCAATTACCTGACCTTGTATATCACCAATCCGCAACCAATCACCTACGCTAAAGGGGCGTTCGAGAAGCAGGGCAATACCAGACATAATGCTACCCAATGTATCCTGAAGCGCCAAACCGATCACAATCGAGCTAACGCCTAACCCGGTAGCAAGACCTGCCAAATCTGCACCCCAGACTGCGGCCAGAACGACTGCACTGCCCACAAGCACTAAAAACAACCGAGAAAGGTCAATCAGCAGTTTGGGCATCCTGGCCCGCCATGTATTTGCCTCTGCTTGTTCAAACAAAATTACGTTAAACAGCGAGAGAGATGCGTAGATTACAGATATCCAAAACAGCGTTTCGACGAGTTTGGCAAAATTCCCGTTAACGTCAAGCTTTAAGACATTCCTGACTAAAATCATCAGCATTAATACGGGCAAAACCAGGTTTTTCACAACCCGCAGCGTCACTGCTAGTGGTCTACTGCGCCTTTGGAGATGATAAATAACTTCCCCTAGGACAATAACCAGGAGCGGAAACACTAATCCGACAATTATCGCCCAGGTATACCAGTCATTTGCAGAGCTTAAATTACTCATAAAACCTCGCGGTAAGTGGGAAACTCAGTGTCTTTAGGACTGAGAGTGTCAAAGAATTCTTCTTCTCGAACACTTACTGGTTGATGGGAATTTTTGAGTTGCCAAGCCACTAACTTTTCTTTTCCAGGTTCTTGAATTTCACCAACCTGCTCAAAGTTATAGAGATCGTGCAAGCGATCGCAGATGTCTTGAGAAACTAAGATTGATCCTGGTGGACAAGCCGACTTTAATCTATTGGCAATATTGACAGTATCGCCCCAAACGTCGTAGATTAGTTTATTTTTGCCAATCACACCTGCAACGACATCTCCTGAATTAATGCCGAGCCGCAGGTCTAAATGCAAGCCTTTTTCATAACTAAATCGGCGCACAAACGCCAGCATTTCCAAAGCAAAATCTACCGTGCGTTTGTCATGATCCAGTCGCGGTACACTCAGCCCGCATACAGCCATGTAACCGTCACCAATAGTTTTAATTTTCTCCAAACCGTATTTATCTGTCATTTCATCGAAGCCAGTTACCAGTTCATTCAGCAAACTCACAACCTCTTGAGGGGAATTTAATTTGGTTAGCTTAGTAAATTGGTCGAGGTCAGAAAACAAGACCGAGACATTAGAAACCTGATCGGCAATTTCTCTATCCCCCTGTTTGAGGCGTTTGGCTACTGCTGGACTAAATATACTAAGGACTAATGCTTCATTTTCCAGATTTTTCTGTTCGATCAGGTTAGACTCTTGCCGCAGGCTGTCTATGGTTTGATTAAATGATTTAGCTAAGTCTCCAAATTCATCTTCTGAACCCGATTTGACCACCGCATCAAATTCCCCAGCCCCCACCTCGCGGGCGGTTTTGATTAAGGTATTGATGGGTTTGACAAAGATTGCGGTCAGCCACATAGCCACCAGGGTAATTAGCGCCATAATTAAAGTGGCACCAATGAATATTGTTTTTTCAAAGGAGTGAATTGGTGCATAGGCTTCAGAAACATCCATTTCCGCCAACATCACCCACTTCAAGCCATCAATATCAAGTGGAGCATAAGAACTCAAAACGGGAATATCACGATAATCGTTGATTACCTGCGTTCCCTGTTTTCCAAACAACGCTTCCTTCACTCCTGTTGTTTGCACTTCCTGAAGCAGGATTGTCGTATTGAACTCTTTAATTTTCTTGACTATCTTTTCATTAGTACCTAAGGAGGCTAGAGTTTTGGCATGACCTTTTGGGTCTTCAATCTGGAAACGAGACGCAGAGCGCATCAGATAATCTGAACCGACCAGATAAGTTTCTCCTGAATCACCCAGACCATTTTGTTTCCAATTTTTGTTACCCGTCATCACATTGTTAATTTTGTCAACGGGAAGCTGGAATGCCAAAACACCAATGAATTGAGAGCCATTAAAGATTGGTGAGGCGATAAAAGCCGCAGGTGCATCGTAGGATGGTCCGTAAGGCTTAAAATCTACTATTTTTACATAACCTTTTCCCTTCGCTCCTCGCGCAGCTGCTACCGCCTCTGCTAGGTTACTTTCCTTGTACGGACCATTGGTAAAGTTTGTGGTAAAATCAGTTTCTTTGAAAACTGTGTAGACAACTGTTCCTTCAGGATCGATCAAAAACATATCGTAGTAACCATATTTCTCAACTATATTGCGAAAAATAGGGTGGTAGCGAGCGTGAACACCGCTGTAGGCACTGGCATCATTTGGGTTATCAAGGAGAAGTTTCTTGCCAACTGGGTTAGGGTTAGCGGCGGTGTAGTGGTACTGTAGATAACGGGCTGGGGCTGTTTTTGGCGTGTAAGATTCCAGAACTGGTGAACCCTCGTTACTTCGCGCCAATCTAGTCAGGAATTCTGTCCGGTAGTAAGTATTTATTTTTTTGTCAATCTCCGCTGGTATTATTGATTTTTCCAGTTGGCTGTAAGATGACTTAAACTCCTGCATAGCTGCGATAATGGTCAGGTCTTCGCTCAGGGTCTGGTTATGGTTATTAAGGGTTTCAAAATAATCTTTGATTTGATAAGTTTTGGCAGCCCGAAGGCTGGTTAATTGGTTGAAGACTTTTTCAGTGAGAATAGACTTACCAGCGCTGGAACAGATAAAGGTGCTGGCAAGCATAGCGCAAAGGCTTACTACCAGTAGCATGACGATGAGTTTTGTCTTTATACTTAATTGCTTAAATAATTTCATCTAAATTTTCTTGATCCTATTTGCTTTATTTCTTTCAAACGAGTTTATTTGAGCTTTTTTCCTAAAAGGATGTTTGAAAGGTGGTAGCTGATGGATTAAAAACGTTAGATCCTCCTAAATCTTCCTTAAAAAGGGGGTTAGGGAGGATCTCGATACAACCGTAGACTTGTTCATTCATCCTCTAACACAACTGTTTTTTATCATATTGAATTAGAAACTGAACTGCGCTCGCATATTGACAACATAAATACCAGGATTGTCGCTGAAGTTGTTAGGGTTCATAATGAAGTAAAATGCAGGAACAATGGCAATGTGATCGGTTACAGGATAGTAATAATTTGCTTCAAAATCGTACTCAATACCGCCATTACCACCATTAGAAATTAAAAATTTTCGCCCATCTAAAATTGAAAAGGGAATTACAAAAGAAATAGTTCCTAATGCTCCTTGCTTACCTAAGTCACGAAATGCCAATCCTCCTTGAATAGCTTGAACATTCACATCTTTGTTAATTGGTTTTAAGTGGGTACTTCCATAGGTATAACGTCCAAAAAGACCAAATTTAGGATTGACTAACCAATCAAAGTTAACTTCATAAGTGTCAGCAGTAGAACTATCAAGACCACCATTTGCTACAGTTTGCTTGGTCGGGTCAAGAATAACGGCACCAAAACCATTGTCTGCTGTTCCATAAAGTGGCTCTCCAACTGAACCACCGATGATGCCATTCCTCTGCTGGAGACGAGATCGATGGTAGAGGAATCTGAGATTGATATTGTGATTAGGTGAGTAGGTTAACTCAGCGGTGGCTGAGTTAGTACCACCAAATAAACCGCGAGTTGGGTCAGATGAGGTATTGAATAAGCTACTGGGGAGAAATTCATTGTTTTCACCCAGATAGCCAATATTAACCTGAAACTGCTTACTTGGTTTAATCTGCAAAACTGCTCCAGAACCACGATCTAATGTGTTTAACAGAGTGCTGCTATTGGAGTTATAGCTATTTGCTCCAGTTAAGATAGATGTAAAGCGATTGTTATCAAAGTAGCGATACCAATTAATCCTCGGACCAACTACAGCTTGAATTTGATTATTAATGGGAAATCTGTAGGAAAGTTCACGAATGACAACATCAGGACTGCCATTAGTTGATCCTGCTGTTTGGTCAAAATAAGGAACACCAAATGTATTAAATTGTCCCGCAGAGGCATACTGATTGGCTGGAGAAATGCCATTTCCGGCTGCTAACTGAGTCACTAATGCGTCTTTACCTGTGAAAGATGTATTGAGGGTCAGCCATACCAGGGTACTCAAGGTAGTATTCGGATTACTCACCTTAATCACATTAGGTTTACCAGTCACAGGATCTCGTCCAGCGACTCGTGTAGAAAGACTACCAGAACTCGATCTTTCACTGACTGCTTCACCTCTAATTCCACCTCCAGTAGATCCTGCGTTAGTGACGTTAATCCAAGCCAGTCCATTCAGTTTCGTCGTTGGGGAAAACTGGTGGGCTTCTAGCTGATCTGTACTGTCTTCTAGATGGTCTACAAGTCCGCGCAAAGTAGCGAGTTCTCCGGTAAATTCATCTTGCAGCCGCTTGAGGATGGTGATGTCTTCTTTCTGTACCAAGTTAAATGTTGATGAGGCAATTTGTTCATTTAGCCGATCCAAACAAACATTCAAACCTGCGGCAAACTCATACCGTGTTAATGCCCGCTTGCCTCGATAGGTTTCATCTGGATACCCAGCAATGCAACCATACCGTTCTACCAAAGACTGTAATGCCTGAAAAGCCCAGTCGGTTGGTTGCACATCTTCAAGTTGAGACACGGATGTAACCTGTGCCGCATCCTGATTATCTGATTGTTCTTGAGCGATAGCACTTTGAAAACTTAACCATAGATAAATGTATGTTATTGAAAAGATTGATAATGATTGAAGCAAAAATTTACACATAAAATAAATCTCTTATTTGATTTTTATTGCCGGATATCCCGTCCCCTAATACCAAATTAAGATGAAGAATTATTGAACGCGGATGAACGCGGATGAACGCGGATGAACGCGGATGAATTAATGGATTTCATGATTCTGTTCTCATTGCTATATAATTTCAGGAGTATTTCGATATAATTTCATTAATTTTTCCAGAAATGGAGCTTGCATTTTCGCCTTTAATTCAGCCATTGGGTTTGATTCAGACAGCAGAGAATCACTAGCTTCACGAGAGAACTGTTGTACAAATTTAATTCGAGAGCGACGTTTCGCTTCTACCTTGGCAATAAGTAATTGTACATCTAATTGACTATTATTCTTCCTTGCTTCAGTCAAACATTGGCGGATCTGAGAAACAAAGAAACAGCCATCTTCAAAAGCTTGAGTAGCTCCTTGTCCTAAAGTAGGAAACATGGCATGAGAACTATCTCCTAAACAAATAATATGACCTTTCTCATCACCAAATACAGGGGGGATTTCTTGAATTCTAGCCCAATGAATATTATCCAGATGGTTACAGATAGAATCAACTAGGAATTGACAAACTTCACTATAACCACGTTCAGATTTATAGAGTTGTTGGAGAATATGCGGCTGTTTATTTTCTTCTGAAATATCCAAATTTGAATTTAAAGGAAATGATCCTGCAATATAAACTTCATTACCAGGAATTGCAAAAGCAAGTAAACGATGACCATTGTGAAACCACTGCTGATAATCATCAATTAAATTATCGGCACGATTAGGAACTAGTAAACGGTAGATACACACTGGAAGATAAGTTGGTTCTGGTTGTCCACTAAAAAATGTACTACGAACTTGTGAGTAGCGGCCATCACAACCAATGATCAAATCAACCTGATTTAGTATTTGAAGTTCACCAGTAATCTGGTTTTCCACAACTAACTCAAGCGGTCCTTTCATGGCAGATTCAGCATATCTCATGAACTTAATAGTGGTGTTATACCAAACTCTTCCGGCAATTGGTCTTCTGAGTTGATGATATAATTCTGACCAGCGGATACGAATACCAGGATTATCAGCTACTTGCAAAAGCGGTAAATTCATAACTAATGTTCCATCTGTTAATCCCGCTTTCCAAGATAGCCAAGGTAAACTTACTCCTTTTGCCTGTAGTGAGATAGCAAGTTCATAATTGAACTGAGTTAAAATTTTGAGAGCATTAGGTCCAATATTTAAACCTGTTCCAGCTAGAACATTTTTTTCAGAACCTTTCTCAATACAAATTAATTCAATATCTGGTTCTTGCTGTAAACCTTGAACAATTAAACAACCTGCAATTCCCGCACCGACAACAACAATACGAAGTCCAACTTTTCTGCTTTCTCCTCTACAAATTTGTAGTTCCATTGCTAATTAAGTTAGTAAAGTTAATTAAGAAGATTTGGGGCTTTTAGGAGATAATTTCATCACACCTTCAACTTCATTAAGAATGACATCACAAAGATTATCCAGAGGAATATCATTAAAATCTCGGCCAAAAGGATTTTCAATCTCCAAAGCAATCTCTTCAATCCCAAATAAAGTAAAAGCAACTAGCGCAATAACCGGACTTGTCCACCAGCCAAAATCTCCAACTAGACGCATTGGTAATGTGAAGCAATAAATCAGAGTTAGTTGTCTTAGATGGATAGTATAAGCCTTGGGTTGTGGTGTCATCAGGATACATATACAAACACCAAATTTATCAACCACTGAACTCAATATTTGCTGTAGACTTTGAAATTCGTCAATAATTAAGTTACCCTGCTGATGTTGCTGCTTCAGGTAATCTTGAATCCAAAGGGCAATTTCCAAAGCTGGGTTGCTCAGTAATGTAATCTTTTCAAGTCGAGATTTAATCAGAAGGTTTTCTAACTCCTCATTAATAGGTTCTCGACGTAGATACTGCTTAGTAGCTACTGCAAAAGCGGCTATAGAGTACATTGCAGCAATTTTATTTACTCGATCTTGCGGTGTTTTTTCTTGAACATTGACCCAAATCTGCCTAGCTAAATGGCTAGATATCCCAATTATTGCCCCCCATGTTTGCCGACCTAGCCAAAAGCGATCATAACCAGTATTTGTGCGAAAAACTAATAGTAAACCTAAAAGAATACTGGGAATCAGGATTTCTAGCTTGGGAAAAAATATCGGCACTCCTTGATTATATAAAATTGTAATTATTAGTCCAAAAATACCCACAAGAATGACACGAGGGAAGACAGAAGGAATAATAGAGCCGCGTAGGGTGAATGCAAGATTCAGCCACGATCCTTTAAATAGTTTATCCATGAAGTTTTTTAATCCAATTTAAGAATGTTGTAAGTTGTAAGGGACTACCAAAAAATAAATTATCCAATTTTTTAGTTGTGTAGTCATTGGGTAGGGGTAAAGCCAAAGCTCATTGGTGTCAACTTAAGTTAAAAATGCCTTATCTGTTGGCTTCCACACCCGACAGGGAATCAATTCCCTGTCTAATAGCTCAAGTCCACTAAAGTGGACTAAAGATTTTCGAGATATTCAGTCATCTTTAGATGACTTTGGCTATTAGACTGGGAATATGGCTTACGCCACGCTACGCTATCATTCCCAGGTGGGACATCGGTTTTACGTTAAGTTGACATTTATGAGCAGTGCTAAACCCCTACTTTTGTGGTCTAAAGGGGAACATTTTAAAAATTGCAAGTCCCCAAAAGAAATTATCACTAAATCTTCCTATTTAAGTGTATTGCCCTCCATTAATCCCTAGAATAGAACCAGTTAAATAATCAGGGGCATCAAGAGTAAGATAGGTGACAAAATTTATAATTTCATTGACGCTTCCTTTACGCTTAATATGTGTACTTTCCACAGCCTGTAACTGTCTATCTAAAGAAACTTTTTCAGACATTTCAGATTCAAATATTCCTGGATTAACACCCATAATAACTGAATTTTGAGCAGCCAATGACTTAGATAAACTTAAAACTAAACCATTAAGTCCAGCTTTAGAAATTCCATATCCTACATCTCGACTACCAACATTAGCTGCCGCAGAACCAACTACTATAATTCGTGTTGATAGATTTTGGTGCAAACATTTCTTCACTAAAGAGATAATAAAATGAGAAACACCTAACAAATTAACCTGGACACTTTCATATAAACTATCCTCATCCAAAAATGGAGACTTAAATGTTTCCACACCAAATTTACCAATACAACTGATGAGAATAATTTTTTCATATTCGTGAATAGGAATTTGATTTACAGTTGATTGAATTTGATCCTTGTCACGAACATCACAAGAAATATAATATTTGATTTGCTTGAGACGAGTGACTTCTGGCAAGTCTATCCCCATAATGTCAATATTCGACATTCTATTTTGACAAGATATCCCAGAGCCTAGCACTCCCTCTACACCTAATATAATCAGTAAATCACTGCTCATTAGCTGTCTCTCTTTTTCAAGGTTTGAATGAAATGAATAGCTCTTCCTCGAACTGCTGATTGATAATCCTGTAAAGACATATCCCTATTTGAAAAGTATGTAATACCTCTAGAAATAGGAACAATTACACCTTTACCATCATGTCCGAGACTATCAACAATACTTTCAATATTTCCTCCTTGACTCCCTACTCCAGGAGCTAGAAAAATCGCATTTGGCATTATTTCTCTTAGTCGCTTTGCTTCTTCAGGAAATGTAGCACCCACAACAGCACCTATGCAACTATAACCAGATTTTCCGATGCTATCTTTACCTAATTGATTAACCAGTTCTGCCAGTTGATGAAATATTTTTTTTCCATTTACTGATATATCTTGAATCATGCTTGAGCCAGGATTAGAAGTCTTAACTAAAATGAATAAACCTTTACCACATTTAGTCGCAACTTCTACAAATGGCATCAGACTATCTTCTCCTAAAAAGGGGTTAATTGTGATGCAATCAACCACTAAATCTGAATTGATCACTATTCCGTTTTTCAATGCAACCTGCCCCTCTAAATAAGCTTTAGCATAAGCAAGTGAAGTTGAATCAATATCTCCTCTTTTTGCATCTAGAATTACTAAAAGATTGTGGTCTTTAGCATATTTAATAGATTCAACGAGAGCATTTATTCCACTACTGCCAAACTGCTCAAAGTATGCAGATTGAAACTTTACGGCTGGAATTAAATCAGATAAACTGTCAATAATGATTTGTGAAAAGCTAGTTAAAGCTCTGGTAATTTCCTGAGAGTTATTGTTTGTTGGCAGTAAAAATTCTGGCATCAAATCAAAATTCGGATCGATGCCAACTACTAAGTCACTCTTTTGGATTTGTTGTTCAATAAGTTGATCACTAAAGTGCATATCTTCAAACACATCCTCATTAAAAATATTCTTGATTATTTATATCATGATTGAGGTAATATTTTTGATAATTTAGATAAATTAAAAATATTCTTCATTTATTTCATGACCAAATTGTTCTTTTTTAGAAGTTAGATAAGATTGCCATTCTTTCCTAGAATTAACTAGAGGAATTTTTAGATTTACTTCAATCCCATTACTGGTTAAAAATTCTGCTTTTTCAAGATTATTGGTAATAAGATTCACGGATTTTATGTTTAAATCTTTGAGGATAGCTATAGCAGAATAATAATCTCTTAAATCAGGCTGAATACCTAAACTGACAAATGCCTCAAAAGACGTACATTTGTTTTTTTCCATTAATGAATAGGTTTTCAACTTATTTGTCCACCCAGCACCTCTACCTTCATGATCAAAATGGTAAATGATCAAGCCATCTTGTTCTTGAGAAATCATCTCCATTGCTCTTTGCAGTTGCCAGTTGCAGTCACATCTTTGACAACCAAAAATATCACTTGTATAGCAAGCAGAATTCATTCGTAATAAAACAGGTTTACCGGGATTTTGAATATTTCCTCGATAAATAATTCCGTGTTCTTTGTCGATTTGATTGTTTTGGATTGTATAACCTCCCATTTTTAGGTTTTTAATCCCACTTTCAGTAGTTAGCGAAACTTCTAAAACTTTATCAATTATTTTGTACTCTGAAATCATTTTCAATCTCACAAGATTAACTTATTTTTGTTTGAAAGCAAAATAGCTATTGCATTTTTTGAGAAATTAGATTAATTAGATTCAATGGATCTTTTTCAAAAAATACTTGGCATTTTGTTTCTTTTTTGAAAGAGTCGAGCAGTAATTGCACATGATCTGTAACTCCTCCAGTATCGCTGAGAATACCAATAATTTTATTCATGTCATAAGCATTTGATAACTCATTTAAAGTTCCCCACCTCCCACTAATAAAAATAGCAGCATCACAGGCTGCTACAGATTCAACATTTCTATATTTGCGGCAAACTTGCACATTATCTTTGTATTTGTAATCTTCCGGTATCAAAATAATATTGTCATATAATTCTGGAGAGGTTCCCATCACCTCTATGTGTTTTTCTTGATTATAGGTAGCTGAAAATCCAATTGAATATCCACCCAAACTTTTAGCCCCTAAAACAGCATGAAGAGGAAGACCAGTACAAGCTCCTGTCACAATACTATTACCAGTTCTGGCAATTTGTTCTCCAAGTTTTCTGGACTTTTGATTAAGAGAATCTTGGCTATCTACAGCAGAACCAAAAACACCAATTTTTTTCATTTTATCGCCACTGATCTAACTAATTGAATGAGTGTATTTTATAGCTTGCCATCAATTGGAAGACTATTTACAAGAATACTGTGTGGGAAAATCGAATAAAAATTAGTGAAAATGAAAAAGCAATTTTATGAATCTCTATAAATGAAACACTATGATAATGAATCAAATTCAGATAAATTCATATACTATTGCTAGTCCATTTTCCTAATTTAATCAATTAGTATCTGATATTTAATTAAACAACCCCATCAGGAAAAAGAAGACTGATCTTATTATCAAAAAGTTCTTTCTCTTTTTGATATAAATTTTCAAGTTCTGCAACAACATCTCCACCAATTTCTAGTTTAGATGCGATGTTACGGATAGCAGCTTTTTCTCCTTCATTGTAAGTACCATCAGCATCACTAGCTTGAATAGCAGTATAAATCAAGTTTCTTCTGGATTTATTGCTAACTGGATTGCTTAGGAGCAGGGATTCTATATCCTCATCTCCACTGTAGGTCTCTAGTTCGGCGAGTAATGCTTCTGATGCTCCTTTTGCGGCTGTCAAACCAATTACCCAATCTCTCTCATCTTGGGATAAAACGTTGTCGCCTTTTGCGGCAATAAGTAAAGCTTTTGCGAAAGTTCCAATCGCTTCATCAGGTAGCTGTTTGTTAGCACCTTGAAGATGTTTGTATACCCACGCGCCTGCTAATTTCCGTGAATCTTTAATAGTCATAATGCTTTTTTACACTCTATTGGTAATTTCTACTGTTGAGTTCTTATATTCAACAGATGGTATTTCTAACAGTTCAGCATAATAAAATACATAACTAAAGTCTAATGCTTTATAATCATGGCAGTTATAACTTTTAGGCATACCCCACAGAATTATGGAATTACGCCATCTTAAATATTTCGTGGTGGTTGCAGAAAACCTCAATTTCAGTTGTGCTGCTACCCAAGTTTATATTTCACAACCTGCGTTAAGTCGTCAAATAAAAAGTCTTGAAGATGAATTGACTGTTATCCTCTTTCCCCGACAATCGGATGGGTTGAAACTCACTGAAGCTGGAAAATTTTTGCTCGAACAAGCAAAGTATATTTTAAATCGTGCTGATAATGCAATTCAAATTATTAAGAATAATTATACAAATATCAATACTATTGCCAAAATAAGAGCCTTGATAATTTTTGGCAAAAACGGCAAAAATAAGCATACATAAGCGTTTCGAGGAAAAGGTAATTTAGAATCTAAAACCCTTATCCTACAGTCAATACATTTAAAAAATCCTTGTCGGAAACCTTTAAGGAATTTTTAAGGCTGATTGTTTTTGCCAAGCAAGAGTGAGAAAAGGGAGTTCATGGTTAAAGCATTATCATCTCACCCTCGTAATTTGGCAATAGTATTATTTAGTTCCAAAATTGTGTCCGTTGTCGGCAGCCAAACTTCACCATACTATCACCTTGTTTCTTCACAAACTTGTTCGAGAATATTTGTGAATATGACAGAGATTGTTGATGTTTCAGCAGTTGTTTTATCAATTGATTCAGTCATGGAATTATGCTTGAAGAAAGGCAGAAGAATTAATAGAAAATATTGCTAGATTACATCGGAATTTGGTAAAGCTATGATAGCTTATTTTTGAAACAATTCGTTTTCATTTGCCGTAAACATCGTATCTTGATAAGCAGCTATTAGTTCTTCTATATCGTTATTTAATTTGCGACAAAGATTATCTAAAGGAATATCATTAGGATCATAACCAAATGGGTTTTCAATCTCTAAACCAATGGCTTCAATACCAAATAATGCAAAAGCTACAACACCAACGGCTGGTACTGTCCACCAATGTAAATCTTTCACCATTTGAAAAGGCAAGGCAAAACAATACAAAATTAATAACTGCCGTAGATGTATTGAATAAGCTCTAGGAATTGGGGCATTGAGAATGCGTTCGCAGCGCGATAAACATTCAACTAATTGGTCGAGTAAACGGTTGATGGCAGCAAATTGAATACTATCTATGTATTGCAGGTTGTACTGTTTAGCTAAATATATCCCAATCCATTGAGTAATTCTCAGTGGCATATTGCTAACATTTTGCAATTCTAAATAATGTTCTAGAACCAAAAGAGATTTCAGGCGATCATCTACTCCTTCTCTTCGTAAATGTTGTGTCATGGCGACAAAAAATGCAGCAACTAATCGCAGATGATAGGCTTTTTTTTCTTGATCTTCAAAACTTTTAACGATGATAGTCGTCCACATTTGTCGAGATAAATTACGACCTGTAAATATTGTCATTCCGCCAATTTGCCAACCTTCCCAAAATCTGTCATAGGCAGTATTTGTGCGGAAAACTAACAGCAAGCCTAGGACAATTCCCGGAATCAATCCTGCTAAAGTAGGCTGACTTAATCCTGTGTATCTTCCTCCTTCATATAAAAATGTGATGATCAGAGCAATAATCATAGTTACTCCTACCTGATACTTAATATCTCGAATAACTGAACCTCTGAAACTCAGGGCTAATTTAAACCAACTTTTGTCATTGCTCATAATATTGCATTTACACCTAAAATATTTAACATTGAGAAGGCGACTAGAAGTCGCTACTACACAAACCAAGTCCACCTATTCCTTCGGAACGCTCCGCGAACGTGGACTAATACAAAATTAAGGTTCTTAACCCACGAAGGTGGGTTTTGTCTGT
>JANMEE010000145.1:0-17013 GCA_031376645.1 Dolichospermum sp. OTE_75_concoct_329_sub
TTTTGCAAATCGTTTATAGTATCTAAATCGAATATTTCTTCTCCTAAAGCTTCAATTATTTCAACATTTAAACTTCTAATTCTGGTTTCTAATTCCATCCCAATGGTGCCAAATTTTCTATTAATTTGACGGATAATTAAATTTTTTTCTCTTTCAATTCCTCTTTCAATTCCTCTTTCAATTCCTTTTTCAATTCCTCTTTCGATTCCTTGTTCAATTCCTTGTTCCATCCAACTAGTCACTATTTGCATAACTTTCTCCTTTTCTTTTGGTATAAATGAACTTACTTCGGCTGCGAATGTCTGTTCTTCTATTTTATTCAATCTCAAATATGTGTCAATAAACCCTGATATCAGTTGCATTTTTGCTGGGTTTAGTTTTAATGTCACTAATAACCTTAAACATTCTGCTTTTACTTTTGGTCTATCTGCTGGTTCTATGTTCATTTTTGACATTAACGCAGATGCTACTGGATTTTGACTATTTAAAAAATCTCTCCAGTTGAGACGATTTAGTTGTACTACTTGATAATTAAATTTTAGCACTTCTAAATCAGGAAAGTTAATTTCATAGTTATTAACTGCTACTTTTTTCGGTGCATCATAAGAAAATATAACGATAGGATATACTGGTAAGTCAAATTTTTGGTGTAATTTAGCAAAGTAGTTAAATAGCCTTTTATTAAATTTTGATTTTGCACCAGATTCTGCTTCAATATGAACTAGAAAGTAAAAAGGTTTACCTAAAAATTTGACTTAGTCACTATCTAGTTTAACTATATCATGACGGTAATACCTTAAAGCATCATAGAACAAAATATTTTTTTGAAAAAAATCTAAGTTTGAATGTCTGAATATATTTTTAATTTCTTCTTGTTTTATGTAAGTTCCTAACTCCCAAATCCCATCACAGCCGGCTACTTTTTCAGGTTCGTATTTATGAGGTAAAACCAAAGTTACAAATCTATGATGAAAGTCTTTAGATTTTGCTGCTAGATGATAAGACATTAATCTCAAAATCCTAGCTTCAGGAGCAGCATTAAAAGGAGTTACAAAGAGACAGATAGTATCATGACTATCAATATATTTTTGTAAGTCTTTACGAATTGGATTTTCATCAAGTCCTTTTGTATCAATAACTGAATCAAATTGAGACAAGTTTGATCCAGATAAAACATCATGGCTTACATAAAGGTATATCTTTCTGGGAATAGCAAATTCCTTTAGCTGTACATTATTGATGGCAGCAAAAGTATCTTTAATCCAGAGTTTTTCATCATTATTCTGATGATCAAATTCAATACGAATTGTATTTCTAGATTCAAGGTTGGCATTATTCAATGCAAATTTTCTAAATCCATCTAATCCTAATTCCTCAAATTTTATCTTTGCTTGATCAATTAGTTCGGGTTTTTTCTTATCACCTGTTTTAGAAACTATCTTCATTTCTATAATATTTCTAATAGCTCTCCGAATTTCTGTAGAAATCGTTATTTTTAGTTCTATTTGAGGGTTATCTTTATTGGCAATAGATTCGCAAAATTCAAGGATAAGATTTTCCATCTCATCAACTGTATAAGGCTCTATTTCTATGTAAGTTTTTTCAGATGCTTTGAGAATTACTTCACATATAGTAGTTCCTCCTGCTCCTGTTGCTAATAACGCTTTAGTTTCGGTTACATTCTGAATCTTGCCACCAACAGTTTTAGCACCGTTAAATTCATTTATTAAGTTAAAAAGATGGCAGATAGCTGTAGTTTTTCCCTGGCCGATAGTACCGATAAAAACAATTTTATATTTATCTATACTCAATATGTTTTCGATTTCTTTTAAGCGTTGCAGTTTTGATTTTATGTTATTAATACAAATATGCTTAGGTATAGTAATCTCTGAAGAACCTGCTATTTTGAGGATTTCAGCGTTTAATTCTTTCTTCAAGAATGTAATTTCTTCTTGCCACTGTGTATCCGCTATAATGCTGACCATGTTTTGATACCACAATTTTTTATTTGCATTATACCTAACATGGTATTAAGATGCAACCAAATTCATTAATATTAGAAAATATTTACATATTTATAGGACTTACGCATTGACAGAATAACAACTCCTCTATCTCGATTGTTTATTCTATAATTATATTGTAGACTAACAGTTTTATCCAGCAAACGGTTTATTAATCAGAGGTATAACCATGATTAGCACCAATATCTGTCTTAATGATCAAGCCAAGAAATTATTAATTAAGGCAGCAGCTATTAAAGGAATATCAATAGAATCCCTAGCGTCAGAGATTATCAATGAAGCAATTCAAGGGCAATATGCTATCATAAACGAAGATTTTGTTGCAGTCCCTAAACGAAAACCTGCTCTAGCTGGTACTGAACCTTTTTATTTTTTAGCAACACCAGAAGAGTCTGGAATTCCTGCTGATGAATGGGAAATGGAAAATGATTATTCTTGATACTCATATCTGGTTATGGTGGAATCAAGATTCTCCTCAGTTAACGGATTTTCAGAAAGAAGTCATTGAAAATTCTCGTAAAGAAGGAATTGGTATTTCTAGTATTAGCCTTATTGAAATATCTCGATTAGTGGAACGAGGTAGATTATTTTTGCCTAAAACATTAGGGGAATGGTTTAATATTGCTTTAGCTGAAGAAGGTGTTCTATTAATTCCCATTACTCCTGAAATTGCTATTGAAGCCTATTCTTTACCGGATGAATTTCATAAAGATCCTGCTGATAGAATTATTGTAGCTACGGCAAGAGTTTACGATTGTCTTTTAATGACAATTGATCAAAATATTGTTGCTTATCCTCATGTACATTGTGTCTGGGAGCCACAGTCAAACATCCTCTAACCCACTTCAGCATAAGCAACAGGATCTTTTAAACCCAACTCAGCAAAAGCCGCTAACCGCAACTGACAAGAATCACAGACACCACAAGCCATATCATCACCAGCATAACAAGACCAAGTGAGATCCCAAGGTACACCTAATTGATTACCAAGTTGGATAATTTCTGTCTTCTTCAAATTAATTAAAGGGGCAACAATTTCAATTGCTTTTCCCTCCCGTCCTTGTTTTGTTCCCAGACGGAAAACTTCCTGCATAGCTTCAATATAATCAGGACGACAATCTGGATAACCAGAATAATCGAGGGCATTAACACCAATGTATACTCTTTCCGCTGCGATCGCCTCCGCATACCCCAAAGCAAAACTTAAAAAAATAGTATTCCGCGCTGGAACGTATGTAACAGGTATATTATCTGCCATTTCATCCAAAGAACGCTCTTGAGGCAAATCAATCTGATCATCTGTCAGCGCAGAACCACCCCACTGTCGTAAATCAAAATTCACCACTTGATGTTGAACAACCCCAGCCAAATTTCCAAGTATTAAAGCAGAATTTAATTCTTTTTGATGTCGCTGTTGATAATCAAAAGAAATAGCATAACATTCACAGCCCTCAGCCTTTGCTTGATAAAGAACAGTTGAAGAGTCTAAGCCACCAGATAAGAGAATTACAGCTTTCATATCAAAATCGGAAATGAAAAGGAATTTTAGCAATTAGCAATTCTTTACAAATTGCATCCAAAAGATGGGAAAATCAACAAAATGCCCCAAACAAAAATTAAATATGTCCAAAAAACTCTCAGAAATGAGAACATTAATTGTATAAATCGCCAAAAACATTATACTCTGAGTATTAACTATGTAATGACTTGTAATTTTACTTATAGAAAGGGTGATTGATTTACCACTATAAAAAACCAGGTATTGATTGGGTTTAGTTAATTCCCTAAATACGTACCTGATAATTTCTACTAAAAAGTTATTAAAGTTACAAAGTCAACCCCAAAAAACACATAATTTTTCTCATAGATGAATAAAACAGGATAATTAATAACTATTGACCGAAAAGATAACCAGATGGGGGGAACAGAACCCAAACTTTGAAATTCTTCATAAAGATAATCACTATGTTACCATCTGGATGGTTTAAGACAAATCAAACCTGGCGTTTAAGTATAAAGGCCAACGACCGTAGCGTCTCTAAATTTGGTGGTTGAGGAGAGAACAATAGTGCAAGATAGCATATCAGTGTCAGAACCAAATCTATATTCACAGCGCAGCCAGCCGCACAATATTCGCATAGGCGTAATTGGGGTTGGTAACATGGGACAACATCATACCCGCGTCCTGAGTTCCATGAAAGATGTGGAACTAGTCGGCGTTTCCGATATTAACGTCGAACGGGGTTTAGAAACTGCCAGCAAATACAAAGTCCGGTTTTTTGAAGACTACTGCGACTTACTACCCCATGTAGATGCAATTTGTGTTGCAGTACCTACACGGTTACACTATGCCGTGGGTATCAACTGTTTGTTAGCAGGAATCCATGTTTTAATTGAAAAACCGATAGCGGCTAGTATTTCTGAAGCAGAATCTTTAGTTAATGCCGCGGCAGAATCTCAGTGTATTTTACAAGTTGGTCACATTGAGCGATTCAATCCCGCCTTTAGGGAACTTACCCAAGTCCTCAAAACTGAGGAAGTCTTGGCTTTAGAATCTCACCGCATGAGTCCTTATTCAGCGCGGGCGAATGATGTTTCCGTAGTGCTGGATTTAATGATCCATGACATTGATTTGCTGCTAGAATTAGCTGCCTCACCAGTGGTGAAATTGACTGCTAGTGGGACTCGTTCTTTAGACTCAGGTTATTTAGATTATGTAACTGCGACCCTAGGCTTTGCCAATGGTATTGTTGCCACACTGACAGCCAGCAAAGTTACTCACCGGAAAATTCGTCGCTTAGTTGCCCATTGTAAAAATTCATTTACAGAAGCAGATTTTCTCACTAATGAGATTTTTGTCCATCGGCAAACCCATGTCAATCCGCTCATTGACCATCAAAAAGTCTTATATAGACAAGATGGTTTAATCGAAAAGGTTTATACCACTAATGTTCAACCTCTCAGCGCAGAGTTAGAGCATTTTGTCAACTGCGTCCGTGGTGGCAATCAACCTTCTGTAGGTGGTGAACAAGCTCTCAAAGCCCTGCGCTTGGCGAGTTTAATTGAGCAAATGGCTTTAGAAGAAAGAGTTTGGAATCCCTTGGAATGGTCTTCCGAATCCAGAGTCCAATCTTTCACATCTACTGTTTAGCAAAAACAAAGCAGTGGGGGGAAATGGTTTTTCCCCACTATTGAAAATGGTAATTGGGACTTGGTGATTGATAATTAGTGATTTTAGGACTATTCTGATGCCTGAACTCCTAACAGTCACCAAAAAAACTTTTTCAATCAGCCTTATGAATTTTGACGTATTTCTAGTTACACTTAACCCAACCTAAAATTTTTTGTAGCTCACCTTTTTTGTAAGATGAGCATAATAACTTATTACAGAGGAGCTTTCATGACAGATCAACCCCCCGTCGCTAATCCAATGAATGCCGCTGCCATTCCCATGAACCGAACCCCAGCAGCTTCTGCCGCCACACCTATGAATTCTGGCAATTCTGGAAAACCAGCCAATATTGGCGGTAAAATTATTCTCAGTGTTGATTTAGGCAGAACATCTACAAAGACTTGTGTAAGCCGTGAACCCAATAATGTGGCTTTCATACCTTCTAATGTTAAGCAAACATCAATTGAGCAAATTCGCGGCGGTGTCTTTGAAGCTAAGGCTACTGACCCACTTATGGATTTGTGGCTAGAGTATCAAGGTAGTGGCTATGCTGTAGGGCAATTAGCCGCCGATTTTGGGGCAAATCTTGGTGTTGGCCAATCCAAAGTAGAAGATGCCCTGGTAAAAGTATTATCATCTGCCGGGTATTTTAAGCTTAAAGATGAAATTTTTGTAGTTCTAGGTCTGCCTTTCTTGTCTTTGGAACAATTTGAAAAAGAAAAGGCACAGTTAACTAGCTTGGTAACTGGACCTCATGTATTGAATTTCCGAGGTGAATCCATAACTTTGAATATTGCCAAAGTCTGGGTAATGCCCGAAGGATATGGTAGTTTGCTGTGGTCAGAAACTCAACCTAACAAAGCAGTAACAGTTCCCGATTTTACAAAAATATCTGTGGGGATTGTTGATATTGGTCATCAAACCATTGATATGATCATGGTGGATAATTTCCGCTTTGCCAGAGCTGCTTCTAAGAGTGAAGACTTTGGGATGAGCAAATTTTATGAAATGGTAGCTAGGGAAATAGATGGTGCTGATAGTCAATCTTTAGCATTGATTTCTGCGGTCAATAAGCCCAAAGGTGAACGCTTTTACCGTCCTAAAGGTGCTAGTAAGCCTACTAATCTAGATGATTTTCTCCCTAATCTGACAGAGCAGTTTTCACGGGAAATTTGCTCTCGCGTATTAGCGTGGTTGCCAGAGCGGGTAACTGATGTGATTATTACAGGTGGTGGTGGAGAGTTTTTCTGGGAAGATGTTCAACGTCTCCTCAAAGAAGCTAAAATCAATGCTTATTTAGCTGCACCTTCTCGGCAGGCTAATGCTTTGGGGCAGTATATTTATGGAGAAGCGCAATTATCTGCTGCTGTTCGCGCTAGGTAATAAAACTGATGTTCCAATGGTCAAAAAAGGTAGTCAAATCCGTTACGTTCAATCCAGACATTGCTGATGAAAGCTTGTTAGCGCAGGTGGAAAACTACTTAGAGACACAGCCAGATAAAACTTTCAGTGATCTTTGTAGAGAGGCTCTCTGGAAATTTCTATGTGTCCGAGAACCTGCACAACTAGCTTCTAAGACAGCAAATATAACTACAGTTGAACAAAAAATCGGTGAGATGCAAAATCAAATGGCTGGGTTTGAGGAACGTTTTTTTGCTAGGGAGTCTCATCGTTTGGAAGCGATAGAAAGTCAAATGTTGCAACTTACTCAACAAGTTGCAAAGTTAGCAATCATTTTCAATCAGCAACCACTTACCTATATTCCTCCTGATAGCGATAGTCTAGTGCAAGCTATACCAGAACCAGAACCTCAAGAAATAGACCCTGTAATTAATCGTATTGGTCAGTTTCTTGATGATTTCTAAGAAAAACTTAGTTTTTTCTTTGAATAAACTATCCTAAATCCCACCCATAAGCCATTTCGGCGTTATTGGTGGGATATTTTATATAAAAATTAAAAGCATTTCCGTAGTAACAAGATTAGAATACGCCTTTTCTAATTTCTATTGGCATTGGTAGCACCTAGAGCGATCATTGTCTCTCTTTGAGCTTGACTAAAACCTGTGGCATAGCTGATATTCATACCTTCGTATAGTCTGTGAATTTTCAGAGTTTTTCCACATTCACCTCTTTGTAAATCCCAAATTTTAATTGTTTCATCTTCGCTACTACTAGCTAAAACTGGATCTTGAGGACTGAAAGAAAGTGATTCTACACCTTGGGTATGTTGCTGAAACTGGTGGTATTTCTGAGTCTGAATTTCCCATACTCTAATAGTTTGGTCGTCACTACTACTGGCTAATAGTTGATCATCAGGACTATAGGCGATCGCTCTCACAGCACGAGAATGTCCCTCAAATTCCTGCAAAAATTGCCCCGTATTCACATCCCAGAGCCTCACCATACCGTCATCACTGCCACTTGCTAGAGTCTTACCATTATGACTAAAAGCTAGGGCTTGTACACGCAAGGAATGTCCTATACAAATATGCTGGCATTGTTTACTGTCAATATCCCATAACCTGACTTGATAATCATCATCACCAGTAGCCAAAATCTTACCATTAGGACTCAATACCATAGACCAGATCCAACTACTTAAAGGTTGCCATGTTTCTAAGCATTCCCCACTATTAGCGTCCCATATTTTCACCGTTCTATCATCACTGCTACTTAACAAAAATCCACCATCAGGACTGAAAGTTACCCACCATATCCAATCTTCATGTCCAATCAAGGTTTTTAGACATTTTCCAGTAGCAATATCCCATAACCTAATAGTTTGATCATTACTGCCACTGACTAACTTTTGACCATCTGGGCTAAAACTAACGGTGCGTACCCAACCACTATGTCCTGTCAACGTTGTCAAACATTCCCCTTTGTGAATATCCCATAATCTAATAGTTTGATCATTACTGCCACTGACTAACTTTTGACCATCTGGACTAAAACTAACAGTGCGTACCCAATTTGTATATCCTCGTAAAGTTCTCAGACATTTTCCAGTATTTGTATCCCAAAGTTTTAAAATTTGTGTATCACAACCACTTACTAATATGGTTTCATCAGGACTAAATGCAACACAACGAACTCGATGATTATTTTCGTATAAATTTTCCAATAAATCCCAATTAGTAGTATTCCAAATTTTCACGGTTTCATCACCACTACCACTGGCCAATTTATTACCACTAGGACTAAAAGCAACAGACCAAATTCTACCTGTATGTCCCTCTAAAATTTGCTGACATTTTCCATTATTAATATCCCATACTCTAATTGTATGATCATCACTACTACTAACCAAAGTTAAATTATGAGGATGAAAAGCGACAGACCAGACTCTACCTGTATGTCCTTCTAAAATTTGCTGACATTTTCCATTATTAATATTCCATATATTTATAGTTTTATCTTCACTACCACTCGCTAATTTTGTTCCATCGAAATTGAATGCAACAGATTGAACTTGTTGAGTATGTTGTTTTAAAATTAGATGTTCTTTAGTTTCTAAATTCCAGATTCTTACAGTTTTATCATTACTACCACTAGCCAGTTTTAACTCTTTAGGACTAAAAACGACAGACCAAACTTCATCAGTGTGTCCTTTTAATGTTTGCAGACATTGATAATTATTGGTATTCCATAGTTTTATGGTTTTATCTTTACTTCCACTAGCTAAAACTTTACTATCTGGACTGAAAGCTACAGACCTGATCCAATCTTTATGAGCTTTCCAATTAGCAATTTTTTGACCAGTTGTGACTAACCAAAGGCTAATTTCACCATTAGTATCACCCGTAGCTAGTATTTGATCATTGGGACTAAATGCAACTGTTAAAATTCGACTCAATGTTTCCGCAAAAACAGATTTAGATAAATCGGAATGAGTAAAATTTACATTGTGTAGAGTTATATCTTTTAAATATGCTTGCCATATTGCTAAATTGGAAAAGTCATAATTTGTGAAATCAGTGAAAAGTTGAGAAAGTAAATTGACAATATTTCCGCCAAAATAGCCGGGAATGCGATAAAATTTTTGTTTTTGTTTAATGAGAAGATGATTGAGAGTATTACGATTAACAAGCAATAATTTTTCTTTTATTGGTTTAAGAATTAATCGGATTTGTGCTTCCCTAACATAGTCTTTAGATTGTGCTTTAATTAAAGCATGACTATTCAAGAGTTGAATATTTTCTGTCTTAATTTCTTGCCAAACTTCTCGAATTAACTTGTCTGTCATATATTCCATGATCACATTTTGTAAACTAAATTTATCTCCATTATTTTTCTCTATAAATTCTCTTCGTAGTAAAGAAGCTAAAGCTTCTAATAATGATAGTTGTGGTAATGATGAAATGATATCTTCTTGTAATTCTAAAATTGAGAATGGTTCACGATTAATAGCCAACCAGTACATAACATTTTTTTCTAAATCTGATAAGCGTTGAAATTGACTTTCTAAAAGTTCTCTAATATCCTTAAAAATAACTTGACCTTTGTTTAAATAATTCGCCACAAAAGTAGAAATATTACCATTCAAAGCTTCTTTAATCTCCACAGCAGCAAATATTAAGGCTTGAGGATTTCCAGCATAGGCTTGAATGACGGCTTTCCATTCATTTTCCGAACCAAACAAAGAGCCATGTTTTGCTAATATATTTTGTCCTGCACTTATATTTAAACCTATCAATTGCAATGAAGAAACAGCAGATATTGCTTCTAATAAAGTAATTTTCTGTGGTTTTTCTCGACTGGTGATTAATAAACAACTTTGATGATTTGATTCACCTATTCTAGTAAATAAATCACCATAGCCTTCGTAGTCTGCTAGATATTCTCCTACATAATTACCACTTTGCATAATTGATTCTACATTATCTAATATCAGTAGACATTTTGAAGCTTTTAAATAATGAATAAGCCTAGTTATTGTTCCTCCTAATGTATCTGGTAAAATTATTTCTTGCTGATTGGAAATAAATTTAATTATATCTGCTAAAATATCTTTAATTTTCGGTGCTTCCCGAAGACTGCGCCAAATAATATAATCAAATTGAGAACAAATTTCTTGGGCTAATTTACTAGCTAAAGTTGTTTTACCCATACCACCCATACCCAATACAGCTACTAGATTACATTGATCATCAAGAATAAATTTTGATAAAGTGTTGAGTTCGTTATTGCGGCCATAAAAAACAGAAATATTAGGTGCTTCACCCCAGTCTATTTTAGGAGTTATGACTGTAGAAGTTGTCGAATTTTTGGGAGTTGAATTTTCTTGATTGGGATTAATTAGCTCAGGTTTATGTTTGCTAAATAGTGCCACTAATTCCGCACGTTTTGAATATTGCTTATCTATATCTTTCTGTAATTCAAAAGCTTTGCAAATATTTTGAACGTGCTTTCTAACAGTTGATTTTGCAATATGAAAAGAATTAGCAATTTGCTCATCTGTTTCACCGACTAAAAGTTTTCGCAATATTTTATTTTGTGTAGATGTCAGTTGTTCAAATATTTGAATAAATTTGTGTGTATCCATAGGTTTGTTACTGAATATTACATGGAAATCCATAAGGGTTTAGCAGTGCTAAACCTCTAGCTATAGAATTAAAGTTCTATTCTACACAATTGTGTAGGCTGTGGATCTTTATACACAATTTAGTTTTTTCAAGGATGGAATGCTTTAATAGAGGAGGATAAATAAGCACTAGATTTCTACTCTAGTCAGGGTTATACGTAGTTATTGCCACTCATACCTAAGAGGGTGTTTGAAAACTTTTTTGTGTGATGCATAACACTTGTAGATCCCCCTAAATCCCCCTTAAAAAGGGGGACTTTGAGAAATTTAGCCCCTTTATTAAAAGAGGGTTGGGGGGATCTAGATAAGTTCTGATACTTTCAAACATCCTCTAATTGTGAGTTATAAATTCCTTACACAAAAACCATAAAGGATTTTATTAGTGATGAAAAACTTCTTGATTTTTATACTGATGATAATTTCAGGTGTTTCTGTATTTATGTGGAAAGTGCATGAGAATAGCACTGATATAAACCAACGTGCAATTGAATGTAGTGCTTTCGTTCACGAAGGAATTGATCTTACTGGAAAAGGCAAAAATAATTGCGGTAATTAATTCAAGGTAAATACATCTATAAATCCAAAATAGATTATTGTTTATCGACATGACAAAACATAGTAAATTTGAGAACCATTCTTTCAATTTTATATAGCAAAGCTGTAGATACAAAAATTTTGAATGATAGCGATCGCTTTAATATTGCTCATCATTTAAAACTTGCCTTAGAAAACACGAATTAAACATCATTCTTGGAGAAGTTCAATGAATATCAACATGAAAGTATTGTTAATAGGAATATCTTTAACAATTGCATCTACATTAATTAATAATAACCCAGCCAACGCACAAACTTATGAATGTAAACCTGCAAATTCCCCTTTTATATTTAGTCGAATTGCTGTTAGCCTTGATGTTTGTGGTACTTTTGTCAGACTTGATGCAAATGGCGCTCCCATATCAACTGGAACATGGGGAAATACAACTATAGCAGTTGCTCGCTCTGGAGAAATGTATGAATCAGTTGATGGTAAATGGAAATTCATAGGCATCATTACTGATATTCCCCTTTCAGATCAATGTCAAGACGGTAATACAAATGCTTGTAGAAAATGGGGTAAAAATTTAGATAGAATTTTAGAAAGATGCCGCAATGGTGAGAGACTTAGAGGATTATGCAATGATAATTAATGAGGATATTCCTGTAAATAAACTACCAACTCACTAACCTTATGGACATTCAATATTTACACTTACAACCCAAGAATAGATTATGTCTCAATTAGAAAAGGATCTCAATAATGAAGTAGAAAAGTTGAAAGAATCATTTAATGCCGGAGATATTATTAAAGGCTTAATAATTCTTTCAGGAATTAGTGCAGAACTAGCAGCTTTATTGGCTGTGGTTATCACAACTTTAGGTGCCATAGGTATGGTAAGTGGAGGATTGGGATATTTAGGAATACCCCTTGCTGCGGGGACAATTAACTTAGCAGTTAGACAGGCTGTTCCAGCAATTCTCAAACAATATTCAAGTCTTAACAAAGAAAACAGAAAAGCTGTAAGGATGGCTTTAACTTTTCTCGGTGTAAACCCAAATATATTCGGTTAACTAACCCAAGAATAATATATAACACCATAAATTTTAACGTAAATCAATTTGGAGTAAGTATGTCATACATTCAACGAATTGCAACATTAGAAGATATAAGTGCGATCGCTCCCCTATGGAAAGCCTTTGCGGAAGCGCGATCGCTTGCTGACCCCCTCTCAATGCCACTAATACGCGATTTTGATTATGAGCGATATGTGGCTGATCAATTAGCAAAACCCTTATCCTTTTGCTTTGTTTTGGAATCCGAGAAAGAGTTAGTCGGATTCATTTCTATCTATCTTTATGATGAAGCACCACCATCAGATTTACCCTCTGATTTAGAGATATTAAACAATCCTTTTAAACCTCGCCGTGTTGGTGCAGTATTGGGGTTATATGTCCAGGAACTTCACCGCAAAATAGAAACCATTAAACTACTAATTGATGCAGCAACAAAAAAAGCAGAATCTCTCAAAATTACCGACATTGATGTATTAGTTTCTCAAGATCAAACGGGAGTTCATGCTTTATTGGAAAAAACAGGTTTTACTAAATCTGCTGTTCAATATACGAAACATTATGAAATTAATGAAACGAATTTACCAAGCTTACATCCCCATCATCGAGAACTCCAGCAAATCGACATTTCCAAACCAGCAGCTATTCCTCTTAAAGATCCACTCACTAACGAAATTGTGCAGAATTTAGCAGGAGAAACTATTTATTTAGAACCTGTAAAAGATGAAAATGGAACGATTTTAAAAAGTTGTCGTGGTTTACCCATTTATCCAACACCTGTGAGAGATCCCCAAACTCAAAATTGGGTATTTGATAATTCAGGAAATTTATTAGTAGCTCCTTTATTATTCGATGAGAAAGGAGAAATAATAGAGATAGATGGAATCCCTAAATTCAAGTCTCCAGTGTATGACTATGAGAATGGAAAATTATCTCTCAAAGTGGATGAAGAGGGCAAATATATGTTTAAATAACACTTATTAAAAGTAGGTTGGGTTAAGCGACAGCGCAACCCAACAGCAACTTTAATAATATTGGGTTTCCTACCACAGCAACTTTAATAATATTGGGTTTTCCACCACAGCAACTTTAATAATGTTGGGTTTTCTACCGTCAACCCAACCTACGGAATTTAATTATTCAAACAAAATTGCAAATTATAAGGAGTTAGCCATGAATACCAAATCAGCAATTGCTTTATTAACCGATTCTCAAAATAACTTGACCACATCCCTCGCAGCATTAGGATTATTAACTAACGGGGAAATTATTACATCCTTGCAAACAAAAGTTGATAAAAGTATCACAAATGCCGCCAATAAATATAAACAACTTAATAGCCAAGTTGATATTATTGATGCCAATTTACAACTAACTAATGAGGAATTAACTTTAGCCTTCAGTCATAAAAATACAGAACAAGAGCGACTATTAGAACTTAAAAAACAACAATCTGAATTAAATAACTCTCTGAAAAATTTAACCGATAAAAAAGAACTAATTACCAAAAATGGAGACAGCAAAAAAGCAGAAATTAAAGCAGAGATTGATACTATTAAAACCAATATTTCTAAAACCGAATTAGAAATCAATAAAATCAAGCAGCAAATTCAAGATGGACTGGGATTAGTTGCTAACTATAACCAGCTTACTCAACAGTATAATACTGCTCAAAATCAAGCTAATTACCATAATCAATATGTTCAAAAATACGTAATTGTTGGACAGGAAAGAGGTAAAAGTGGCAAGACAAAGGATATTTGGGGATGGGTACCAGATACGGCTCAAATCAAACTACGTGATGATTATCAACAAGTAGCAAATCAATCAAAACAGCAAGCTGATGGTTTACAAACTCAAATTGATAGTTTCAATAAAAATTTACCTGTTTTACAAGCTAGTGAACAAAGCAAAACAGATCAAATTTGGCTTTATTACAATAACTTAGATGCAAAAAATAATCTCCTTTTGCTTAATGGTACAGCATCTGGTCAAGATTTAGCGTTAACTGATTTACAACTATCACAAGTAAAAACTGATTTACAACAAGTAGAAAAAACTGACATTCCCACTCAAGAAAAAACGGTTCAAGGAACTACTCAGCGAGTGAATGATGTTCAATCTGCTGCGGATAAATTAAAAACTGATAAAACATCTGCACAGAAAAATTTAGCTGATTTTGTTAAAAATAATCAAGATTTATTAGGAACTGATGTATCTTTAGATTTCCTGAAGGATTCAATCACTAAAGTTACTGAAACAATTTCCACATTACAAGCACAATTAGCTAAACCTAATCAATCTGTGGATACCCTCAAAGGATTGAATCAAGATATTAGTGTTCAGCAAGAAAAATTAGAGCAATTAAAGCAACATTATCAATTATTAACCCTAGAAGAATTGGATGTTAATCAGCAAAGATTACAGTCTTTTAATTCTCAACTAGCTGCGGAAAATGCCGTTAATAATGCCATAAAATCTAATACAATTCAGAGTTATGCTGACTTACTTCCTCAATTGATAGAGCAAGCTAAAGCATTAAGTGATATTTGGATTGAAAATTTAAAAACAAATCACAAATTAACGATTGACATTAGTGATTTATTTCAGAATAACCTGACTTCATTTAATCAATTAGCTGATTATATTGAGAAAAATCTGGCTACACCTGATATTAATTATTCTCTGAATCAAATTCAGTTAGATGAAGCCATTGCAATTCAGGATACACAGGTTAAATATATGGATGCTTTGACAAAAACTGTAGATGATTTGGGCGAAGCAATTGAGCTTCAGAAAAAATCAGTGCAGCAAGGGGAGGAAATTGCAGCAAAGTTACAACATCTTCAGAATTTGACTAATTATGAAAAAGGGTATGCAACAGATAAAAATAATACTGATTTGAATATTAAGTTAATTAATGAACTTTCTCAAGAAGTTTTTAATAAAATCGCAGATATACCGAATCAGTTAGACTTGCCGAATGACCAACAGGAACAACTGATTGAAACAAATTTACAAAAGTATATTCAGCAGAAACAGAATGATATTTTAGGTACACAGAATGCGTCTTTTGATTATGTAAAAACTAAAATCTATGGAGTTGATACTTTTAATCCAGCTAAACTTACTTATGATGGTTTTGGGATTAATCAGACTTGGACTAGCCAAAATGCAGTACCTCGGTTTTTAGCTGATGTGAATGGAGACGGAAAAGCGGATATTGTTGGTTTTGCTAGTAATGGCGTTTGGACTGCTTTAGCTAAAGGTGATGGTACTTTTAATCTAGCTAAACTTACTTACGATGGTTTTGGGACTAATCAGACTTGGGTTAATCAGAATAGTTATCCGCGCTATTTAGCAGATGTGAATGGAGATGGAAAAGCGGATATTGTTGGCTTTGCTAGTAATGGGGTAATTGTCTCTTTAGCTAAAGGAGACGGTACTTTTAATCTAGCTAAACTTGCTTATGATGGTTTTGGGACTAATCATACTTGGACTAATCAGAATAGTTTTCCGCGTTATTTAGCTGATGTGAATGGAGATGGAAAAGCGGATATTATTGGTTTTGCCAGTAATGGTGTTTGGACTGCTTTAGCCAAAGCTGATGGCACTTTTAACTCAGCCCAATTTGCTTATGATGGTTTTGGGACTAATCATACTTGGGCTAATCAAGACGGTGTGCCTCGGTTTTTAGCAGATGTGAATGGAGACGGAAAAGCGGATATTGTTGGTTTTGCTAGTAATGGCGTTTGGACTGCTTTGGCTAAAGGTGATGGCACTTTTAACCCAGCAACATTTGTTTATCAAGGCTTTGGGACTAATCAAACTTGGACTAGCCAAAATGCAGTACCTCGCTTTTTAGCTGATGTCAATGGAGATGGTTTTTCTGATATCGTTGGATTTGCTAGTAATGGGGTGATTGTTGCACTTTCCAATGTTGCTAAAAAACAACAGGAAGAGATAGATACTCTTAAAAAAGCTAATCAACAAAAAGGTATTTCTGATTTACAAACTCTGCGCTTAGAAACTGCTCACTTAACCTTACAAGCTGCAAAGAATCCAGACAAGGTACAGTCTTATTTACAAGATTCATTAAATGTTTTCAATGTCAGAAATACGCGACTAACATCTTCAACAAAGCCTGTACCTAGCATTGATGGCACTTTTGATGTAAAAGCTCCATTTACTCCTGCTCCTGGTTATGGTGTAAATGCAAATAACTTTAACTACCAAACAGGTGATTTTAACGGAGATGGCAAAACAGATTTAATTCATTTTGTCAATGGTGGTAATGGATATGTTCATGTTTGGAACTCGAAAAGTGATGGCACTTTTGATGTTAAATCCGCTTTTACTCCTGCTCCTGGTTATGGTGTAAATGCAAATAACTTTAACTACCAAACAGGTGATTTTAATGGAGACGGGAAAACAGATTTAATTCATTTTGTCAATATTGGCAATGGATATGTTCATGTTTGGAATTCTAAAGGTGATGGCACTTTTGATGTTAAATCTGCTTTTACTCCTGCTCCTGGTTATGGTGTAAATGCAAATAACTTTAACTACCAAACAGGTGATTTTAATGGAGACGGGAAAACAGATTTAATTCATTTTGTCAAT
>JANMEE010000163.1:0-5456 GCA_031376645.1 Dolichospermum sp. OTE_75_concoct_329_sub
TATCCTGATTCAGACAAATAATCTTATCAATAAATCACAGATAAACAAACAACATGATCCTGAAAATCCTTAAATCCTGGATATCCTGATTCAGACAAATAATCTTATCAATAAAATCACAGATAAACAAACAACATCATCCTGAAAATCCTTAAATCCTGGACATCCTGATTCAGACAAATAATCTTATCAATAAAATCACAGATAAACAAACAACATGATCCTGAAAATCCTTAAATCCTGGATATCCTGATTCAGACAAATAAACACCCTATATATAGGCGCACACTTTTCTTATTATAACATAAGCATAGTCAAAACTCAGAACTTTGTCAAGCACCAATTTATATTAAAAACGGAGGTATAGAGAGTATAAAAGGTGGGCATTGCCCACCCTACTAATCCAAAGTTATTTAAGCTATGGCTGGTATAGGAATTTCCAGGTGAGGATATAATGGGAAGCGATCGCACAATGCTGCCACTCTTTGTAAACAATCCTTAGTTACTATATCCGACTCTGGAGAGAGTAAACGGTCAGCAATAATATTGCTAATTTCCGTAAATTCTACCACACCTAAACCTCTGGTAGTCATGGCTGGTGAACCCAATCTTAAACCACTGGTAACAAAAGGTGATTCTGTATCAAAAGGAACTGTATTCTTATTAGCAGTAATATTAACAGTGCTAACTAACTGATCTCCTTTCTTTCCAGTCATCCCAACAGAACGTAAATCTACTAACATCAAGTGATTATCAGTGCCATTAGATACTAATTTAAAGCCTCTATTTTGTAATTGAGTAGCTAAAGCGCGAGCATTGGCAATTACTTGTCCAGAATAGGTTGTAAATTCAGGTTTGAGAGCTTCACCAAAAGCCACAGCTTTACCAGCAATCACGTGTTCTAGTGGTCCACCTTGAGTACCGGGGAAAACTGATTTATCCAGCTTTTTACCCAATTCGGCATCACGAGTTAAAATCAAGCCCCCACGAGGTCCACGCAAGGTTTTATGAGTTGTAGTAGTGACGACATCACAATAAGGCAAGGGGTTGGGATGATGACCTGTAGCGACTAAACCAGCAATGTGAGCAATATCTGCAAGTAAGTAAGCGCCAACTTCATCAGCAATACTGCGGAACTTTTCAAAGTCAATAATCCGAGGATAGGCTGAATAACCACAAATTAACAGTTTAGGCCGTTCTTTGATGGCTAAATCCCGAATTTGGTCATAGTCTAACTGTTCGGTTTCTTTACTTACGCCATAATGACGGACTTGAAACCATTTACCAGAAACATTCACTGGTGAACCGTGGGTAAGGTGTCCCCCGTGGGATAAATCCATGCCCATAATTGTGTCTCCTGGTTGCAGCAAGGTCAGGAAAACAGCAAAATTAGCTTGTGCGCCAGAATGAGGTTGAACGTTGGCATGAGCCGCACCAAATAACTGTTTAGCTCGGTCAATGGCTATTTGTTCGATTTTGTCCACAAACTCGCAACCGCCATAGTAGCGTTTACCAGGTAGTCCTTCGGCGTATTTATTGGTTAATGCCGACCCTTGGGCAGCTAATACAGCAGCAGAGGTAAAGTTTTCACTAGCAATTAATTCCAAGTGGTCACGTTGACGCTGTAATTCTTGGTTAATTAGTTCATTAATGGCAGGATCTGAGTTTCTGAGGATGTCTGAGTTAGTTTTAGTCACGTTTATTATCCTTATGGAAGTTGACAAAAATGGAGATTGAGTTTAGACCTATTACCAAAGTTATAAATCAGGCAATTTGTTTATTATAAGAATTTAGGCTGAAAACCTGTGATAACTAGAAGTGTCATCATATCGGAATCTTTGAATTTAATAAACCTAGTTATCTGAATTTATGTATGAATTTGTACTCAAACAAACAAAAGTGTCGGATACATAAGATACAATAAAAGTAAACCCAATTAACAAAATTTTTTCCTAAACCATTAATACAGGTTGCTCCATTTAATAAAAGGAGGGGTTTAGATGTTAGTCATTTTAATGGAAAATCAAATCCTTAGCCCGGAAAAAGTTTGTCAATCTTGTTTACTGGCAAATGGTAATGGACAACCGCGCTGGGGTGGAGGTAAACTGCGCTGCGGTCAAGCAATTAATAAATTTACTGAACAACAACCAGATCAATACGAATGTGTAATGGGTTTTCGTGTCGCCAATATAGAATAATGGTTGTGGAGCGCAGTTGAAACATTGGATTTGCCAGCAAGGTAAAGTATCTGCGTTATCCTAAGCTCAATAGCTGTTGAAATTTAGCCACAGGAGAACACAAAATGTCTTTGCGCGGGTCTACAACTTTCCCAGATCGAGCTTTGGCTTGTTTACCTTATTTACTGCCTTTAATTGAGGTGTTTGCTTTCGGTCAGTTTTTGCTGAATGATTTTCCACTTTTAGGACTGATATTCTTACCTCTGTTACCACTGTTAAGAATTTATTATGGTGTCCGCTATGCGGGAATGATTATTTTCTTTGCTTTATGGCTGCTAGTGGTCAGAAACGAGAAAATCTCCCATTTTATTCGTTTTAACACGATGCAAGCCATCATTTTAGATATTGTGATCTTTTTATGTAGCATTTTGACCGATATTGTCAAATTAGTTCCTGGTAGTGGATTTGCTATGCAAACACTTTATACAACCATTTTTATGGGGATAGTAGCAGCGGTTGTTTATTCCGTTGCTCAGTCATTAATGGGGAAATATGCAGAAATTCCCGCGATTTCCGATGCAGTGCATATGCAGGTACGTTAACAGTTAACGGCGAATAACTGTGTTTTCTAGGCGACCAATTCCTTCAATTTCCACACGGATGCGATCGCCTATTTGCAAAGCCCCTACCCCCATGGGTGTACCAGTTAATATTATATCCCCAGGTAATAAGGTCATCACTTGACTAATATAAGACACCAAAAAATCTGGGGAAAAGACCATTTGATCAATACAAGCAGACTGAACTGGGTGGGGATTATCATTCAAAAATGTCTGTAATCTAGCTCCTGGGTTTAATTCGCGGACAATCCAAGGACCTATTGGACAAAAAGTATCAAAACCTTTGGCCCTTGTCCATTGGGGATCTTTTTTTTGTAAATCTCTGGCTGTGACATCATTGGCAATAGTATAACCCCAAATTTTACTTTGGGCTTGGGCTGGGGTACAATCATTTGTGCGATCGCCAATCACTAACGCTAATTCGCCTTCATAGTCTACCCTTTCCGATTGATAAGGATACTTAATTTCTCCTGACGATGCAATCACAGATGTAGAAGGTTTGAAAAAAATTAGCGGTTCAGCAGGTACAGGTGTTCCCATTTCCGCGGCATGATCCGCATAATTCTTGCCTACTCCCACAATTTTGGAAGGCGAACAAGGGGCTAAAATTGTATAAGAGTTAGATGGTAGGATTAAATCCGTAGGTTGACCATCTAACCAGGGTGGAGCATCTAGTACTTCTACATTCATAGAAAGCTGGAGCAACCCATAGTAAATCTTCCCTTCTTGACTTTGAACTCGCACATATCGCTGCGCCATAAGTTTGACAAATATCCTTAAATATGATTTCTTTTTTGCAGAATGTGGTTAATGATTACCATTGAAAACTTGTAAAATTATAAGACAAATATGGAAAATCTTATGAATTTAATAATCAACTATTAACCAGTGGACAAATCCTGCTCAAAATTGTGTTAATGTAGAACAGCTAAAAAATTGTTAAAATTCCTTGTTGCTTGAGATGTTGATCAATAAAAGTGTCGCTCACAGCAATATTTGTATGAATTAACACCTCTTCAGCCATTTTGTCCAAAAGGTAAATTAAAGAACATGACCACAGTTTACGAAACCATGTATATCCTGCGTCCTGACTTGGGAGATGAACAGGTAGTACAAACGATTGCTAAATACGAAAACTTGATACGTGAACACGGCTCTGAGAATATTGAAATTCAAACCCGTGGTAAGCGTCGTCTCGCTTATGAAATTCAAAGACATCGTGATGGAATTTATATCCAGATGAATTACACCGGTCCTGGAACTGTAATTGCTATCATGGAACGGGCAATGCGATTGAGCGAAGACGTAATTCGTTATATGACAGTCAAACAAGAAGTTCACCAAGAAAAAGCAGCAGAAGAAGTTGTTGTAGCAGCTTAATAACCACGTTTTCCGAAGTGATTAGTGAGGATTTCGGCAGTATGGCTTGCGTCATGCTGCGCTATCAGGAAATTCATGATTTATCAGACTTACCCATTAGACATCTCCAAAAAAGTAGAGACGTTCCATGGAACGTCTCTAGAAAGGTTATGGGTCACGCATATTTAATTTTTGGGGATGTCTATTAACATTCTAAGTATTAAGTATACGTAGTAAAAAATACCTAAGCAGGGGCGTATTGCAATACGCCCCTGCTTATCCGTATTTATTTGACAGACTAATAATTCATGTTTCAAGTTCAGCAACGCAACTTGAACAATAAAAATCTTTAAATTATTTTACTCAAATTGCCCCAGATGTGATAAAATTGGCGCAAGTTCAGAAATCAAGTATAACTGTAT
Organism: Dolichospermum sp. OTE_75_concoct_329_sub; assembly: GCA_031376645.1. Taxonomy (GTDB): domain Bacteria; phylum Cyanobacteriota; class Cyanobacteriia; order Cyanobacteriales; family Nostocaceae; genus Dolichospermum. The sequence goes on from JANMEE010000163.1 coordinate 4,579, forward strand.
ATATATTAAGTAAGAGCTTTAAGTAACTGTGAGCCAATCTGATATACCAAACATCCAAGAACTGTCTACGGAAATATCCCAGTTGCGCCAAGACTTGCAACTGCGAGATCAATTAGTCCAACAGTTATCTCAAGAACTATTCCGGCTAGTCAAGGGTAATACTAATTTTACACCGCCAAAATCCGAGCCAGAAGTAGATTTAGGTCAATTACAGGCTTTAAGAGCACAAATCCAAGCTGTGGAAGAGCAGGTAACGTTCTACCAAGAGCAAATTACAAATCGTGATACCGAAATTCACCAATTACGCCAGTCTGTACAAGAACTAACTGATCGTAGTCGAATGTTAGAGCAGGTAGTACAGGAATTACCTCAAATTTACCGTCGTAAGTTTGAGGAACGCATGACACCAGTCCGAGATAAAGTCACAATCTTACAACGAGAAAATCGCCAATTGCAAGCGGAATTGCAAAGTGTGAGTTATCGTTTAGCACTCAAGAACCGCTACACAAATCATGGCGGTATTGATTTACCTACTTTTCCTCGTACAGAAGTTGCACCCAATCATATTCCTGCTCCACAGAATGTGTGACGTATTCCTGCACTGTACTCAAAGAGTCAGTGTAGGCTATGACTATTACTTTTAAAGTGCCTCAGAATTAATTTTCGGTCTTTATACAATAGGTTAGGTTGGACAAAGGAAACCCGACAACATCCTTGAGAGACCTACACATAATACTATTATTCTTTTTAGAGACTTCCAATTAAAAAAATATCCTAAAATTTTTTGTGGTGCGGGCATCTGGTCCCCTAATAATACAAGGAGGGACCAGATGCCCATCCCACAAAATTGGATAATCTTTTTTGTGGAGTTCTCTTAC
>JANMEE010000184.1:0-4855 GCA_031376645.1 Dolichospermum sp. OTE_75_concoct_329_sub
AAGACGACAGGAACAAAAGGGGATGCAGATATCTATGTAAGTAAAAACACTCTCACCTGTACTGGAACAGGTGGAACAACTAGTGCTTCAATATCAATTGGAGTGAGTTCAACACCATTACCAAATCCAACTCCTACACCAACTCCTACACCAACTGGTACGTCAAAAGTTCATGTAGAATCTGCTTTAGGAAATTTTGGATCTAATCAAGAAACTCAGTTTAAACTACGCTTGCACAATGACAGTAACCAAGGTCAAGCAGGTTTGAAAGCAAGAATTTTCCTCGATCTTAGTGAAGTTTATCGTGCAGGATTATCCGTTAATCAAGTAACTACAGATAAATTCTGGGATCAATGTGGAACTGTTAACATTGGTGCGATTAAATCTTGGAAGGGTTCGGCATCTATGTTCTACTTTGATGTAGATTGGAGCAATTTCTCGTTTGCGGCAAGAGCCTCTTGTGAAGTGCATTTTCGCGTAAGGATGGCAAATTGGCAGACAGTTTGGAATGCAACCAATGATTATTCTTATCAGGGTTTAACTGGCAGTATGGCTACTACCTTACGCATTCCAGCCTATCAAAATGGTGTCAAGATATCTGGGACGGAACCTTAGCCAAATGCAAAGCGATTCCTAAGTCGCGCTTTGCTATCGCTTTTTGGGTTTGAGTTGGGGAATGCGTTAGCGAAGCTTACCACAGGTATCGCTGTTTTGTGGATATAGAATGTGCGATCGCTTCACTTGTCGAGAAGCTCCCATTTATTCCATAGCGTAATTTTCATCAATTAAAACATGATAGAATAGTCACAACTCACTAACCCCAAACGGTAATGGTTCAAACCCCTACCAAACCCTTAACGCTAGATGAATTTCTTAAAATACCGGAAACAAAACCTGCAAGTGAATTTATCGAAGGCAAAATTATTCAAAAATCCATGCCTCAAGGAAAACACAGCACGTGTCTTGCTTATGGTACGCAAATGGGTTGGTTAATTGATCCTGAAGAAAAATTAGTTTTTGTCTATTTTGCTGATCAACGGATTATATTATTTGAGTTAGAGAAAGACTGCTTACCTGTGCCATCTTTTGCTGATTCTTTTAATCTTACTGTTGGTCAACTTTTTAGTTGGTTAACAGAATAAATTTTAAAAAATTTAATTCCGATAAATGCACAATAATTATAGCTTCATGTTTTTGTTCCACAGCATCTGTTGCTATAATCAAAGCAAACTTGAAAAAATCCTGATATGATAGCCATTTCCCAACAACCACCAAAAATGACCTTTGAGGAATATCTTACATGGGAACTTAACCAGGATATTCGCTATGAATATATCAATGGCAAAGTCTTTGCCATGACTGGTGGTACAATTCCCCATAATGATCTTGCTCTCAATCTTTATACTGCTTTACGCCTATATCTGCGTTCTAGAGGTTGTCGAGTCAATGTATCAGATGTGAAAGTACAAGTTAGTCCTAATAGTGTGTACTTCTATCCTGATCTGATCGTTAGTTGTCACCCTGATGATCTCAACGCCCGTAAATTTATTCAAAATCCCAAATTAATTGTTGAAGTTCTTTCCCCCAGTACAAGCAATAAAGATAGAGAGGAAAAATTCAGATATTATCTCACAATTCCCAGTTTGCAAGAATATATTTTGATTGATTCTGAAAAAATATATGTTGAGCGTTACTGTCGAGGAGAAGGAAGAATGTGGCTTTACTATCCCTACACTACGGGAGACATCATAACCTTATCAAGTATTGAATTTGAGTTGCCAATTGAACTATTATATGAAAATGTAGGATTGGAAAGAGAATCATAAAAGCACATTTACCAAATGAACCTGAATGTAAATTAAAACATAGTACCTTATTAAAATTATGGCAAAGCGTAAAAAAAGCAATCTCCAATGGATTAAAGAAACCCTAGAATTAGACCCAAATCATCACTGGGAAGGACCTGATGAGTATAAGATTTTTGTAGCTGGGAGGGGAGCAGTTCGCTTTAATGTTCCTCAGAATTGGGTGTTTGAACCACAAGAAAAATCTTTTAAGTTCATGGATAAAAAATCACCAGATGATGATTGTTGTTTAGAGCTATCTTACAATCACTTACCCCCTAACGATTGGACTCTGTTTCCTCTCAAACACACTTTAAAGAAAATCATGGCAGATGATAGCCGTGATGTGATTGAAAGGGGAGAAGTGGTAACAGTTAAGCGACAAACAGCCAGAATTATGTGGTGTCAAATCAAATTTATTGATACTCAAACTGAACCCAGGGAAGCATTTTCTAGAACTTGTGTTGGTTTAGGTTCAAATATTCAATGTTTGATTACCTTTGATTATTGGGCAGATCAAGCAGAGCAATTAATACCTGTGTGGGATGAAGTTATGCGGAGTTTGACACTAGGATTATATATCAGAGATCCGAGAACAGGTTTAGCTTTTCCTGATTAAAATGCAAAAGAAAATAACCTCAGATTGAAGTCAGTGATGCAGATTTGGGTTATTTATGAATTTTGGTGAACATTATTTTCAAGATTTTAGGTAAACTGGAAGCGATAAAGCAACCCATACACAGATTAGTAATTCAATATTCATGACAAATCCCACCGCAACTCTGGAAACTTCCCTTGGTACTATTACTCTTGAGCTATTCACCGACGTTATGCCCATAACAGCGGGAAATTTCATCAAATTGGCCAAAAGTGGGTTTTATGATGGTCTGCATTTCCATCGTGTAATTAAAAATTTCATGGTGCAGTTTGGTTGTCCTCACAGTAAAGATCCTAGCTCTCCTCGTGCAGGAACAGGTAATAGTCCTGATGGGTGCATTCAAGATGAGCATCCTGAAGATGGAAAACTTTCTAACGAACCAGGAACTTTATCCATGGCCAATACAGGTAGCCCTAATAGTGGGAGTTGTCAGTTCTTCATCAATACTGTCCACAACCACTATCTGGATTGGTTTACCCCCGGTCAATCCAAGCATCCTGTTTTCGGTCGAGTTACTGAAGGTATGGATGTATTAAAAGCCATTGAAACTACGCCAACAGCACAAGGCGATCGCCCAAAAACTCCAGTTAAAATGATCAAAGTTACTATCAACGAATAAACTAGGAGAACTGCACAAAAAAAATGCTCCAATCTTGTGGGATGGGCATCTTGCCCGTCCTAATATTATTAGCAGGCATCTTGCCTGCACCACAAGAAAATTTTGGATATTTTTTTATTTGGAAATCTCTAGAAGAATTGGTGCGGGAGTTTCTCCGCATCGCTATCTTGAAAAAAATCTCCCAATTATCTAAATACCCAAGTTGCTAGTTACTCGATATCTCGTTATTAAGCAATATTACTTAATATGAAGAACCATCATGAGAACAGGGAGCAACCTATTCTATTGTATCACCGCTTAATTCCCATACAGCCGCACACCAACTTGACCAACTGTTAGTATTAGACTAGCTCCCAGCCCAAAAAATAGTAGTATCTTGATACTCTTTAAACATGGAATCCGCAGTCATAAGAGTCATACTTTCCATCTGTGCTTGTGCAATGATCATTCGATCAAAAGGATCTCGATGATGCAACGGTAACGTCGCCGTTCGTAGTGCATGGGAAGCCGTAATTTCTAAATATTTCGTCCCTAGCTTTACCATACGACTAGAAGTGTAACTATCCAGAGGTTCTGGTAATGGTAACTTACCAATTGCAACTTTTATTCCCATTTCCCACAAACTAGCAACAGAAAACCATAGTTCGTTGCTTTCATCAGCAATATGTGCGATCGCTTCTTCATTCAACCGCTCAGGTTCAGCAAACCACCATAAAAAACACTGTGTATCTAATAAAAGTTTCATTCCTCATTACCTTCAAACGCTCCCAAAATGTCATCTGGTAAAGGAGTATTAAAATCTTCTGGAATTACAAATTTTCCTCGATCTTGTCCTAAACTATCCCGACGATGAGACGAAACAGTAAAAGGAACTAACTTAGCAATGGGAATACCCCGGTTACAAATAATAATCTCTTCCCCATGTTCTACACGCGATAATAAACGAGAAAGATTCGTTTTAGCTTGATGGATATTTACAGTTTCCACAGTTTTTTAGCTTAGTTTACAAACTTAGTTTACTTTGATTTTTATATTTTTACAAGACTCATCATGATAATTAAACCTTCTTTTTTCAAATTATCACTTAGAGAACTCCACAAAAAAGATTATCCAATTTTGTGGGATGGGCATCTGGTTCCTCCTTGTATTATTAGGAAACTAGATGCGCGCACCACAAAAAATTTTAGGATATTTTTTTATTTGGAAGTCTCTTAGGTAAGTAATATTTTCAGATGCGTTAGACAAACTAACCTACTAATAGGATGATAAACTTATAAATCTGACGCACCCTACTATTTTTCTTATTTGCCTGTACTTTACGCCTTTTTCTTAAATTCAAATTTCACACTGGTGAGTTTTTCCGATACAACCCAAAGTTTTTGAGCGATCGCTCGATCTTTGGATAACTCATTTGATTCCACTTTAACTGGATAGCCACCTATCTCCATAAACCCATTGGGACCAAAATATTCCGCCCCTTTCAAACCTTCTTCAATTGCCGCCCGCAGAGTCGGTAATGCACCCATCGTGATATCTTGAGCAAAGATACCATTGAGATATTTCATAACGTCACCCGCAGTTCTCTGCAATTCGGTTGCAGTCCACCCTGGATGTGAGGCAGTTACAAGGGTGTTGATCCCCTGCTCTTTTAGTTTCCGGTCGAGTTCGTAGGTAAAATAAAGATTAGCAAGTTTGCTATCACCGTAAGCCGTCCATTGGGCATAATTTCTCTTT
>JANMEE010000289.1:0-17291 GCA_031376645.1 Dolichospermum sp. OTE_75_concoct_329_sub
TGCGGGAATGACATTGAAAATGGTTTGTGGAAATTTTCACGCTTACTATGGGATAGCGTTCGCGAGAGCGTCCCGGAGGGAACTAGCGCTGCTGCAAGCAGTTCATGTTTTTTGTGGAAGTCTCTTAAACATCTTCTAAAAAATAATGTAGAGACGTTCCATGGAACGTCTCTACACTTTTGGAATTTTTTAATTGTCTATCATCCCTGATCAACCAACCCCTCCAAAACCTGCTGTAAATCACTCGTCAACTCAGCCACAACCTGTCTAGCAGCAACCCGACTACTTTTATAACCCGAAAAACGTTCAGAAATAGAAATTGGTTCACCCACAGTCATCTTCACCTGCTGCTTACCCAATTGTGGACGATTTAAAGGAATATTCCCCTTAATTTTATTAACCATATCCCATAAAATTAAAGTTGTTTCTGCAAATCTTTCTACCGTGGGTTTTTCGCGGATATAAATAGTAGAAACAGCCACAAAACTCTCAACTAATCTCATGTGCCACATCCGAACATAAGCTTCTTCAGCAATTCTATCTCCCAAACTTTTATCAATGGGTGATACTAATTTAGTATCCTTAAAATCCTCTCTAAATATATAATTCCAACCCGATTGCTCCACACGTCTACATCGATCATTCCAATTACCTCTAGATGGTAAATCAAAATATTGTTCAGCAATAAATAATGCAATATTCATAACTGATTGTAAACGATAAGCTAAAGCCTCATTTCTATCCGTAATTTCCCCATTAGTAATCTTTTCATCTGGCAATGTTTGATGATAGAACTTAGTGTAAAATTGCTCCATTACTGATAACAAATGTTCAGCTAAACCTAATAATCGCGGATAAAGACCAGCAAAATCAGCTTCCTTTTTTTCTTGATTTACAGACAACCCACTAGCGGCTTCTAATTCAGTTAACAAATTTGCTATATTATCCCAAGGCTCATTAACATAACTATATTTAATGCCAATTGGTAAAATTAAAACTTCCTCATCTCTTCCCGCTTTTTGCAAATCTTCCGCACACCAAAAACCCATCTGTGCGATACCAGGTTCTAAAGGACTGATAATCTCCGATAAACCATTTGTAGCCCCTTCCGGCGCAGCAGCCATAGGAAACTGACCATTAATATACAAATCCCGCGCAGAACGCAACCCAGTCCAGTCAGCTTTACCGCGTTGAATGGGAGTTCCTCCCAAATGGGAAATTACCCAACCCACGTGAGAACCAGCCCAAAGAGGAATTCCCCGATCATAGATAAAATGGGCATGAAGGGGATATTGTAGCTGTGTACCTCCAACTCGTGCTACTTTAGGCAAGATTTGGGACAGTAAATAGGTTAAACAAAGAGGGTCTGCTGTTTGAGGATGACGAAACGCCAACATAAACCGGATTTTACCATCCTGAAATCGCTGATAGCAATCCGCCAAAGTTTCAACATTGTTTGCTTCAATGTTACTAATAGGTGTCCTCCACCGAATCCAATCAGGTAGCACTAAATGTACCAATTTTAACAGTAAAGGGTTAAAGGCTGGCGGAATAAATTCTAAAGGTGGTTGTGCTTGATACATTGCTTCAGACTAAGTGATAGGTGATAGAGAATAAAAAGATATTTTTCTATGATTAATGTCAGGTTATTTGTAGGATTTTAGGAAGAAGATAAAATATTTATTCTCTCTCTGTTTCCTGTTCGTTGTTTCCTTCTGACATGAAACCATTTTAAACATACCCAATTTGAAAAGTTAGTAAGTAAAGGGAAAAATAATGCGATTATCACAAATGTTATTTGTTACACTACGGGATGATCCTGCTGATGCGGAAATCCCTAGTCATAAATTATTACTACGGGCTGGTTATATCCGTCGCATTGGCAGTGGGATTTATGCTTATCTTCCTCTAATGTGGAGGGTTTTGCAAAAGGTTTCCCAAATTGTGCGGGAAGAAATGAACGCTACCGGCGCACAAGAATGTTTATTACCGCAGTTACAACCTTCGGAATTATGGCAGGAGTCGGGACGCTGGGACACCTATACTAAGGCTGAGGGAATCATGTTTTCTCTTGTTGATAGAAGAGAGCAACAATTAGGACTTGGCCCTACTCATGAGGAAATAATTACCACAGTTGCCCGTGATATGATTCGCTCATATCGTCAATTACCTGTACATTTATATCAAATTCAAACTAAATTTCGTGATGAAATTCGTCCCCGTTTCGGTTTAATGCGCGGACGAGAATTTATTATGAAAGATGGTTATTCTTTTCATGCTGATGAAGAAAGTTTGAAAAAGACTTACCAGGATATGTATAGTGCTTATAGTAATATGTTGCGGCGTTCTGGTTTAGCTTTTCGGGCTGTGGAAGCTGATTCTGGTGCTATTGGTGGTTCTGGTTCAACAGAATTTATGGTATTAGCAGATGCGGGAGAAGATGAAGTTCTCTATACTGAAGATGGTAAATATGCAGCAAATGTAGAAAAGGCGGTTTCAATACCCGCAGAAGCAGAAACTTCACCTTTTACAACTTACGAAAAACGAGAAACTCCCGGAACTGATACAATTGAAAAACTCTGTAATTTCTTGAAATGTTCTCCTACCCAAATTGTTAAAAACGTTTTATATCAACTTGTGTATGATAACGGGTTAACGGTTTTGGTACTGATAAATATTCGTGGAGATCAGGAAATTAATGAAGTTAAGTTACAAAATGAGGCGATTAAGTTAGCTCCTCAATTTGGTGCTAAAACTATCCTGACTTTAACTGTACCAAATGCCGAAGCCCAAGAAACATGGCAGGCTAAATCTCTACCTTTAGGTTATATAGCACCAGATATTGCTGATGATTATATTGCTGGCAGTAAACAGGTAAATTCTCAGTTTGTGCGCTTAGTAGATCAAACCGCTGTGGAGTTAAAGAACTTTATCACTGGTGCAAATGAAGCTGGTTTTCACGTACTTGGGGCGAATTGGGGTGAGCAATTTAAATTACCAGAATTAACCGTAGATATTCGGAAAGCTAAATTAGGCGATCGCTCATTGCATAACCCAGAACAAACCTTACAAACAGCTAGAGGCATCGAAGCTGGTCACATCTTCCAATTAGGTATAAAATACTCTCAAGCGATGGGTGCAACTTATACCAACGAACAAGGAGAAGAAAAACCTTTAGTTATGGGTTGCTATGGTGTTGGTGTGTCTCGGTTAGCACAATCAGCCGTAGAACAATCCTATGATAAAGATGGGATAATTTGGCCAGTAGCGATCGCACCATATCATGCTATTATCACAATTCCTAACATTAAAGATGCCCAACAAATCGCCGTTGCCGAAAAACTTTACACAGAACTTAACAAAGCGGGCGTAGAAACATTATTAGATGACAGAGATGAACGGGCAGGTGTTAAATTCAAAGACGCGGATTTAATCGGTATACCTTTTAGAATAGTCACAGGCAGAGCGATTACAAATGGTAAAGTCGAAGTAGTCAAACGCGCAAACCGTGAAGCTCAAGAAATCCCCATTGAGGAAGTTGTCAATATATTACAACAATGGATTAAAGAGGCAACAGTAGGGTAAAATTGAACTCTTGCTTTGGTGGGAATCTTGCCCGCCAAAGCAAGCGAATATTTCCCAACATTAGGAAAGGTAAAATAACATGGCTACAACAGAAATCAAATTTACCCTCACCTTACCAGAAGTCCCAGAAATTCATCGTTTAGAAGCCGAAAAAAAAGCAAAAGAAGCATACATCATGACATTATTATGTCATGGAGATATTAGTGCTGGACGTACAGTAGAACTATTAGAAATTGAACGGTGGCAACTTTCTGATTTAATGGACAGCTATAAAATCTCTCCCTTCCCCACCCAAACCAAGGAAGAATTGCAACAAGAAGTTACTCAAACATTAGAAATTTTAAACCAGTATAAAAAGTGATTATTGTTTCCGATACAACTCCTTTAATCGAAATTATATTCAAAGTATCTTCCAAGAATACAGTCAATATCAACCCCCGTTAACCTATATCACTGCTAAAATTGTAACTATAATTACTTACTAGCACCTATGAGTCAGTGTCTTAACCCCGAATGTCTACAGCAAAATTCACCAAAAACTATCCTTTGTCAATCATGTGGCAGTAAAATAGTGCTGAATGAACGGTATCGTGGTATTCGTGTTATTGGTGAAGGTGGCTTTGGGAGAACATTTCTAGCACTAGACGAACAAAGATTAGATACCCCTTGTGTCATTAAGCAATGTTTACCCCAACAGTCAGGAAGTGCTGCGCTAAAAAAAGTCACAGAGTTATTTGAACAAGAAGCCGTCAGACTGAACGACTTAGGTAAACATCCGCATATACCAGATTTACTCGCATTCTTTCCCCAAGAAGGCAGACTCTATCTAATTCAGGAATTTATCGAAGGTCAAAATTTATTAATTGAATTACGACAAAAGGGAACATTTAGCGAATCTGAAGTCAAAAAAGTATTGATTGAATTATTACATATTTTAAAATTTGTTCATGACCATAAAGTAATTCATAGAGATATTAAACCAGAAAATATTATTAAAAGTTCTCAAACAGGTGCGTTATTTCTCATTGATTTTGGAGTTTCTAAAGAAATAGGTAGCAATATTTTCAGCAAACTGGGAACAATTACAGGTACACCTGGTTATGCGCCACCAGAACAATTTCGCGGTATGGTTTTTCCTAATAGTGATCTTTATAGTTTAGGTGTAACTTGTATTAGATTATTAACAGGATATTTACAAAGAATGGATGGTACTGATCCACTATTTAATTCAATGAATATGCAGTGGGTGTGGAAGAAATATATCTCTGTGAGTCATGAGTTAGAAACAGTATTAGATAAAATGCTGCAAGACTTACCCATGAATCGCTTTCAGTCTGCAACAGAAGTTTTATCAGCATTGCAAACACAGCAAATTTCACCAACAATTATTTCTCCTCATCACCCCCAGCAAATTTCCACAACCATTATTTACCCAACACAACCCATACTTTTTAGAGACAATTTAGGAAATGATTTATTTTTGGAGATGGTAGCTATTCCGGGAGGAATATTCCTGATGGGTTCACCACCAGGAGAGGGATATAAAAATGAAAAACTTCAACATGAAGTCACAATTTCACCTTTCTACATGGGAAAATCCCCTATTACTCAAGCACAATGGGAAAGAATAGCAAGTTTACCTAAAATCAACATAGATTTAAAAGCCAAACCCTCACATTTCCAAGGTGCGAATCTGCCAGTGGAAAAAGTATCATGGTTGGATGCCCAGGAATTTTGTGCTAGATTGGGGGAATATACGGGTAAAATGTATCGCTTACCTAGTGAGGCTGAATGGGAATATGCCTGTAGAGCCAACACCACAACTCCATTTTATTTCGGTGAAACTATCACTAAAGATTTAGTTAATCATGATAATAGATATGGACAAACCACAGACGTAGGAAAATTTCCCCCTAATGACTTTGGTTTATATGATATGCACGGTAATGTGTGGGAATGGTGCGAAGATTCTTGGCATAAAGATTATACAAACGCACCTCATGATGGTCATGCTTGGATTAGTGACGATAATAAACGCATATTACGCGGTGGTTCTTGGTTCCAAGATTCTGAAAACTGCCGTTGTGCCTATCGTAACTACATAGTTGCTGGTGCTAACAACTACGGTAGTGGTTTTCGAGTCGCGTGTTCGTCTGGGTGATTACTAACTGTTAATTAACCCTCAATTCCCGCATCTCGCAGTCGTTTCTCCAACGCTGCTAAACGTTGTAAAGCAGCCTCCTTTTCCCGTCGTTCTTGTTCCTTTTCCCGTCGTTCTTTCTCAACTGACTCAAACCCCCACAATAATAAATTACCCTCTTTATCCCACCATCGCAACCAATAACCATCACGGTTTTCTCGTTTTCCTGACCACACACCAATAAATAAATCCATTTCCCCTAACCAGTAACGATTATTTTCATCAGGGGAACGTAGCTGGTATTTTCCTGACTCCTGTAGACTATGTACTTCTAAAATACCCGTATCAGGAGCAAAAATCAGGTAATTTGCTACTTGTAAAACTTCTTCATAAAAAAACCATTTACCAGGAGGAAAAGTCCGTTTACTAGAATATTCACTCCCATTCAAATCAGAAAGAAATTCCATCACCACAACAGGAATCTCCCCCTGTTTGTGAGGAGTATAGCTACGTTGTACTTGCTCTCTAGGTACGGTAATTTTGGGTATGTAAGCCCAATCAGGTGCTTTGATGACAAATTTGTCATTAACTGTAGTACAAATGCCATAGTTAGTTGTAGCTAGGGCTGTTTCTGGCAGTTTTCCTGCTAGTTGTAGGCTTTCCGTCAGTGCCGCAGCCAAAGAAGGTTGATTGACATTATCCACAGGTTCATCTTCTAAAACAAAGTCTTCAGGTAAGATTTCCCAGGTAATCTTCTGGGTCGAAGCAGTGACAACCATAGCAGCCACAAATAAGAGATTAATAATTAATTATTATAGATGATCTGTAAATTTGTTTTTTTTGGGTAATCTTTAATTTTGTCCCACAACTTAGCACATTTTCCTCAATTCCAATTTAAAAGTTTTTTCAAGAAACCATAAAATTTAGATGAAGAGAAAAGTGACGGACTAGAAAAGATAACTCTACAATTAAAGTGAGCAGGGGCAAGATTAGCAATAGCAGTTTATGTACAAATCAAAGCATCTATTTAAGATATAACCTTTATAAACAGGCTACTTGTCTGACAAATACTATTTCCATCCTCAATCCAGTAGGTTTTATATATGAATAACCAACAAAGAACTAACAAGATTTCTTCCGGTGTGGTAGCAGCTATTTCCGCAGCAGTGGTAGCAGTAAGCGGTGGTGTGGCTTGGTTTTCTACCCAGACTCCTGATATCACCACACCTGGCAACTCCTCACAAACCATTAAACAGCCCATCAAGCAATCAACAACCCAACAAGGTAATGAACAGACTGCTAGTATATATTGGCTCAGATCCAAGGAAAATCGCCTTGATTTAGTTCCCCAACCCTTTAAAGTTGCTGCTACCCAACCCAACCAAGTTTTAGAAGCAGCATTTAAAAGTTTATTAACAGGTCCAACTGAAGGCACAGACTCTACTACTATTCCCCAGGGTACTCAACTATTGGGACTAAAAGCAGAAAACAATGATGTTCATGTGAATTTATCTGAACACTTTACCACTGGTGGAGGTAGTACCTCCATGATGGGGCGTGTAGGACAAGTTGTATATACTGCTACTAGTTTAAATCCTCAAGCCAAAGTGTATATTGAAGTTAATGGCAAACCTTTAGAGGTTTTAGGGGGTGAAGGTGTGGAACTAGTACAACCACTCACCCGCGAAAGTTTTCAGAAAAATTATCCGCTTTAGTTAGTTGTCAGTTGTCATGACTATTGCCTCCTGCTTGCTGAAACTTAATCGGGGTTAATTCTCATTAAAGGTTGACCATATTCCACTGGTTCACCATTTTGAAGTAAAATTTCCATCACTTGTCCAGAAACTTCGGCTTCAATTTCATTCATCAGCTTCATGGCTTCAATGATACAGACACTTTGACCAGCTTTGACGCGATCGCCTACTTCCACAAATGCTGCTTCTCCTGGTGCTGGAGAGCGGTAAAATGTCCCTACCATTGGTGATGGTACTTCAACCAATTTTTGATTAATTGGTGAAGGAGAATGAGCAGATTGTGCTATCGAATTATCCACAACCTTATTTGTCATAACCCCCTCAGACATGGAACCTGGTAACGCTGTAGATACCAACTGGGTGACACCAGCTACCACACCACTAACCGTTCCTGGGGCATTATTGCTAAAACTGACAGCTTTCCGAACGGTTAGCTCAAATTCATTATTTTTGAGAGTAACTTCCGCAATATCTGTTTGGGCAATAGTTACTAATAGCTGACGGATTTCATTAAAGTCTAATGTCACAATTATTTTACCTCGACCTAACTGTTAAATTAAAATTCTCAGTAAAGCAGGGATTTAATCCCTCTATAAAAAAGGGATTGAAATCATGATTACCAATTTGGGATTTTGGGCTTCGACTCCACTCAAGTCGAACGAGTTGGGATTTTATTCCTCACTATTCCCAGTTGGTATCAAAAAAATAGGAAAATTATTCCCTGCCTAAATACTTGTCTTCTCTGGTATCAATCTTTATCCGCTCCCCTTGGGCAATAAACAAAGGAACCATGATAGTTGCACCAGTTTCTAATTTTGCTGGTTTAGTACCACCGGTTGCAGTATCACCCTTAACACCAGGATCTGTTTCGACAATTTCCAAAACTACAGAGTTAGGTAGTTCTACTTCTAGAACCTGTTCACCCCAGCGAATCACGTTCACTTCCATACCTTCTTTAAGGTACTTGACGCGATCGCCGATTTGCTGTGTAGTTAATCTACCTTCTTCATAAGTTTCCATATCCATAAAGATAAACTCATCGCCTTCTTTATAGGTATGTTGCATCGTTAATTTTTCCAAAGTAGCCTGGGGAAGGCTTTCTCCAGCTCGAAAAGTTTTTTCTAACTGTTTCCCACTTTGAACGTTTTTTAGTGTTGTCCGCACGAAGGCAGAACCTTTGCCTGGCTTAACGTGAAGAAAATCTATCACGCGCCAAACCGAACCATCTAAGACAATTGAGACACCAGGTCGAAAGTCGTTACTAGAGATCATGAAACTTTCAAATTTTCCAAGACAATCGGCATTTATTGTAACCTTCTAGGGTCATAATTTGTTAGTTATTAGGGAACACCGGAACACCGGAACACCGGAACAGGAATAGGCAAGATCAATATTCTTCCCTTGCCTCCCCTGCACCCTACACCCTTCTCCTGTGCCTCTTCAGTCCCCAGTCCCTCAATGTGGGAAGATAATCAATGAGTTAGTTCCAGTCAACACTTTGATGCTGAAGAAAGAGAAATTCATGTTGAACTTATTAAAGTCTTGGGTGAAGAACAGCCTAAAGGTAATATTGCTATTAACAATATTTTTAGGCATAAGTACGGCTGGGTGGACTTCCACTAGTAACGCTGGCTTACCAGCGGGGAACGCAATTACTGACGGTAAGGCTTTGTTGCGTTATGCACTGCCGATAAATAATCAACCTGTACGTAAACTGCAAGCTAGTTTGGAGGATATTTCTAACCAACTGCGGGCAAATAAGCGATGGGGTGCAGTTAATAATGACCTCAAGCAAGCATCGCGGATACTCGATAAACCTTCTCAAATATTAGCAAGCGTTCCGGAAGAACGCCAACCTCAAGCCGAAGCTTGGATGACTGAATTGAAATCTGGCATCATAGAACTGCAAGAAGTAGTTAAAACTAAACAAAAAGAACCTATTCTTGACGGAAGAGCCAAATTACTCAATCTTGTCAGCTTGTTAGAAGAATCAATGGTGAAGGAATTCCCCTTTGAAGTTCCGGTTGAGTATAGTAACTTACCCCAACTCAAAGGCCGAGCTACTATTGCTTTCAAAACTAGTAAGGGTGATCTCAGCGTAGTTTTAGATGGCTATAGTGCCCCTGTTACCGCTGGTAATTTTGTAGATTTGGTACAACGAGGTTTTTATAACGGTTTAGAATTCACCCGTTCGGAAGAATCTTACTTCCTCCAAACAGGAGATCCTGTTGGTAAGGAAGTCGGTTTTATTGATCCTCAAACTGGCAAATATCGGGCTATTCCTTTAGAAATTTTAGTTGAAGGCGAAAAAGAACCGACCTACGGCACTACTCTCGAAGAAGCTGGGCGTTATTTAGATATGCCAGTATTGCCCTTTTCTTCTTTTGGTGCTTTAGTTATGGCTCGTCCCGAAAATGAACCTAATGGCGCTTCTTCACAGATTTTCTTCTTTCTATTTGAACCAGAACTTACTCCAGCAGGACGTAATCTTTTAGATGGTCGTTATGCAGTTTTTGGTTATCTGACTGAAGGTAAGGAGGTTTTAGATCAGCTTAAAGCTGGTGACAAAATTAAATCAGCAACCGTTATTCAAGGCTTAGAAAATTTAGTTGAACCAAAAGCGGCTTAATTAATTTTAGATTTTAGATTTTGGATTAACTCTGAAATCTAAAGTCTATTCTGTTTGCTGTCGTATACTTTTTTATTAAAATTGATTGCTATATGACCTAACATGAAACCAAGACACTGTAAGAGTTCCACCGATTTTGACTTATTTATAGACTTCCCATCTACCAAGTCTCACCTGTCTGAGTTGTTAGGACTGACAACCAACAACTGAACAATTGCCCCAATAAAGTTAAGATTTTAGTATGTTTGAATGAAAATTTTTTAAGCTTGATAAAAGCGGCAACGGTAAACACAATATGTATGATGTCCTAGATTCCAACTCCGTCCTAGAAGTGTTGCGACCAGTAGAAGATCCAGAACTTCGCAAAAGTTTGGTAGAACTGAATATGATTCGCAACGTCAAAATTGACGGTGGCAAGGTTAGTTTCACTTTGGTGTTAACCACTCCTGCTTGTCCCCTACGGGAATTTATTGTCGAGGATTGTAAAAAGGCTGTTCAAAAACTACCAGGTGTTACAGATATCAGCGTAGAAGTAACAGCAGAAACACCCCAACAAAAAAGCCTACCTGACCGGAATGGTATTACCGGGGTGAAAAATATTATTGCTATTTCCAGTGGTAAAGGTGGTGTTGGTAAAAGTACAGTCGCTGTAAATATTGCAGTTGCTCTAGCACAAACCGGGGCAAAAGTTGGTTTATTAGATGCTGATATTTACGGACCCAATGATCCCACAATGTTGGGTTTGAGCAATTCTGAAATTAATGTCCGTTCTACGGCAGCAGGGGACATCCTCGAACCAGCATTTAATCATGGTGTGAAGCTGGTTTCAATGGGTTTTTTGATTGACCGAGATCAGCCAGTAATTTGGCGTGGTCCCATGCTTAATGGTGTGATTCGTCAGTTTCTCTATCAAGTCGAATGGGGAGAACTGGACTATTTAATTGTGGATATGCCCCCAGGAACTGGAGATGCTCAGTTAACTTTAGCTCAATCTGTGCCAATGGCAGGAGTAGTAATTGTCACCACACCACAAACTGTAGCTTTGTTGGATTCCCGGAAGGGGTTGCGGATGTTCCAGCAGTTAAATGTCCCAGTTTTGGGAATTGTGGAAAATATGAGCTATTTTATCCCTCCAGACCAACCGGATAAACAATATGACATTTTTGGTTCTGGTGGTGGTTCAAAAACAGCCGCAGAATTAGGAGTCCCTCTGTTAGGATGTGTACCATTAGAAATTTCTACCCGAATTGGCGGTGATACTGGGGTACCGATAGTTATTGGTGAACCCAACTCAGCCGCAGCCAAGGCACTAACAGCGATCGCTTTCACTGTAGCAGGTAAAGTATCAGTTAATGCTTTGACATAAAACTTGGTAATTGGTAATTGGTAATTGGTAATTGGGAAGAATTTATTACCCATTACCCATTACCCATTACCCATTACCCATTACCCATTACCCATTACCCATTACCGTTTAAAGCTCTCCTCCTCACACAATGTTATCAAAACCTTCGTTCCCTAAAATGCGTTGGCAATCCTGGCTTAAGCCCTGGCAACAAATGGATGGGCTACTATTTGTTCTACCTGTTGCTGTTAGTATGTTCGGTGGGCTGATGATTCTAAGTACAGAACTGAAGCAACCTGTAACTGACTGGTGGTGGCACTGGTTGATAGCCGCTATTGGCTCAACTATTGCCTTATTTTTAGCTCGTTGCCGCTATGAAAACCTCATGCAGTGGCATTGGTTCACCTACGGACTAACGAATTTTAGTTTAATAATTGTCATGATCGCCGGTACTAGTGCCAAAGGCGCACAGCGTTGGATTAGTATTGCTGGCTTTAATGTCCAACCCTCGGAATTTGCCAAAATAGGATTAATCATCACCTTAGCAGCTTTGCTACATCGGCATACAGCCTCTACGCTAGAGAGTGTTTTTCGCGTCCTGGCAATTACTGCTGTACCTTGGGCATTGGTATTTCTACAGCCAGACTTAGCGACATCTCTTGTCTTTGGGGCAATATTTTTAGGAATGTTGTACTGGGCAAATGCTAACCCTTGCTGGTTAATACTCATGGTTTCCCCGGTAATAGCAGCAATCCTATTTAGTATTTCTTGGCCATTATCAACACCAATAGTTTTATCTAAAGATATATCACTCAGTGTATTAGGTCTAATATGGGCAGTAGCGATGGGGATAGTCGGTTGGTTTAGTCTCCCCTGGAAGCGATTTGGTATTGCGGCTATTGCCTCATTTTGTCTGAATATGCTCGGTGGTGAATTAGGCATTTTTGCCTGGAATCATGTATTAAAGGAATATCAAAAAAATAGGCTCAGTGTATTTATTAATCCTGAACATGATCCTCTTGGTGCTGGTTATCACTTAATTCAATCTCGCATTGCTATTGGTGCAGGTGAAGTTTGGGGCTGGGGTTTGTTTAAAGGTCCCATGACTCAACTGAATTTCGTTCCTGAACAGCATACAGATTTTATTTTTTCGGCCGTTGCTGAAGAATTTGGTCTTGTGGGTTGTTTACTGTTACTATCTGTCTTTTGCTTAATTTGTTTCCGTTTGCTTCATGTAGCACAAACAGCTAAAGATAACTTTGGCTCACTTTTGGCTATTGGTGTTTTATCCATGATTGTGTTTCAACTGATTGTTAATGTGGGTATGACTGTGGGTTTAGCTCCTGTAGCGGGAATTCCCTTGCCATGGATGAGTTATGGGCGTTCAGCTATGCTAACTAACTTTATTTCTATCGGCATAGTAGAATCTGTAGCTAATTATCGTCAACGGCAAAAGTATTATTAGTCATTAGTCATTAGTCATCTATTCCCTGTCACCTGTCAACTGTCAACTGTCACCTATTCCCTTTTACCTACTATAAGCATTAAGCTATGGATAGGAAACTAATAAATGAAGGTAAATATGATGATCTTGCCTGGAGCAACTGTTCGCGTCAAAAATCCCGCAGATACATATTATCGGTCTGAAGGACTTGTACAACGAGTGAGTGATGGTAAAGTAGCTGTATTATTTGAAGGTGGCAATTGGGATAAAATAATTACTTTCCGTCTCACAGAATTAGAACCGGTTGAAATTACAGTTCAGAAAAAAGGAAAATAGTTATTGGTCATTAGTCAGTGGTTATTAGTTTTTTTGCTAAGAGATTTGCAAATACAAAAATAGCCCAAAATTTCTTGTGGTGCAGGCATCTTGCTTGCCTGCTAATAATATCAGGACAGGCAGGATGCTCATCCCACAATATTGGATAATTTATTTTTTGGAGTTATCTAAAAATATTGACTAATATATTTTTTCATTTTTAATTCTTAATTTTTAATTACTTATGCGTTTACCTTTACCACAGTTTGCCACTGAAAAGCGCCATTCTCATCACTTTGCAGAGATAATTGAAACCACAACTACAGAATTTTTAGCTCAGTGTTTAGAGCCAGAAGACTTGAGTTTTCCACCAATGCCACCTTTTGGGAGTTGGGTTTGCGCTGTGGATGAAGAATCTGGTAATCAAGTTTATGCTGTAGTTTATCATGCCACAACTATGCCTATTGATTCTGTACATCGGGCAGTTGCACTGGGATTATCTTTAGAAGCTTTGCGTGAGGAACAACCTCAAATATTTTCCATGCTCAAAACTGAATTTCGAGCAGCGATTGTGGGATTTAAGGAAAAATCTATAAATATGGGTAATAACAGCAGATTATATCAATATTTACCACCTCGTCCCCCACAAATTCACCAAGCTGTTAATCACTGTCAAGCAGAAGAAATTATTCAGTTTACGGAAAAATTAGATTTTTTACGAACATTACTTTTAATTAGTGGTGCGCCCGTAGATTCTTTAGCCGCAGCCGCTATTCGAGGAGTTTATCAGTTACGTAAAACTGACCGAGAATGGTTAATTAAAGCTGGAAGACATTTGAGTACGTTACTTAAAGATGATTATGATCGTCTGCGCTTTATTTTGAGTCAGATTCATCCTTAATATGGGAATTTAAAAGCTAACAAGTTTGTGTTAATGTGAATTTGACGATAAATTGAGTAAAATTCACAAACCATGAAATCCTGCAAGCCTCTCAACTTACACCGGGTGAGTTTCGCCAAGAAATTGCCATATATTTTTTTCAAACGGGTCGTTTAACGCTTGGCTACGCTAGTCGTTTAGCAGATATGTCACTCAATGCTTTTCGCCAACTTTTAAAGCAGTGCAAAATTGCCCTAGTGCGATAGCGAAGCGAAAAATAGGAATCGCAAATCTTGCAGGGTGCATTACATTTCATTGATGCACCGTCATTTATACATAAGAATTGGTATAAGAAAAAATTAAAAAAAAATCTCAAATTTGATAAATCCATTTTGGCTTGAGCTTTGTATATCTAATGAAAGCCAAAATAAATCACATCAAAATCATGAAAAAGCTTACAACCCTTTCCTTATTAGGTATCGCCGGCTTAGTTAGTATGATTGGGATTACTCATAGCGTTAATGCTGGTATTTTTTCCCAAAATACTCAAACTCAAGAAGTCAGCGCTCAACCTAAAGAAATGATGGGTAAACCAGGAGAAATATCATTAGCTAAAGAACTCCAAGGAAAACCCGTAGTAGTGGATATTTATGCCACTTGGTGTTCAAAATGTAAAAATATTGCACCTACTTTATCTAGTCTCAAAGAAAAGTATCAAGATACAGTCAATTTTGTAGTTTTTGATGTCACAGATAAAAAAACCAGTGCTGCTAGTGAAAAGAAAGCTAAAGAATTAGGTTTATATAAATTCTTCCAAGATAATAAATCTAAAACTTCCACAGTTGCGATTATTAACCCTGCCAATGGTAAAGTGATAACTCAGTTTAGAAATAACACAAATCAAGAGGATTACAAAAAGGTTTTAGATGCAGAGATAGGTAAAAAATAATCAGGTTTTTAGTCTTAAACCCTGCTAAGTAAGGATTTTAGACTTCATAAGTATTTTCACAATCTACAGTTTTTAGGAGGCATTTTCCGAAATGTCTCCAATTTTAACCACGCTCAAATCAGGAAAAAATCATGTTATCTGAAACAGAAAATAAACAGAATAATTCACAATTCAAAAAATCCAAAAAATTTGGATTACCTTTAATCCTATTTTTAGGAACTATCTTATTAATCGGAGGAGTACATTATTTTGAAGCCGCTTCTATTGGTTTAGAATATGCAATTTCATTAATGGAGAATACTTATCAGCAATGGTTTGGAAAACAGAATACTACCAACCCATTAATATTGTTTCCTTTGGCATTTATTGGTGGTTTATTAGCTAGTGTTTCTCCCTGTATTTTGGCACTTTTACCAGTTAATTTAAGTTATATTGGCACAATCAAAATTATCTCCCGTCGGGATGCGTTTATTAAGGCTGGTTTATTTGTTTTGGGGAATATCACCATCCTCAGTATGTTTGGTTTATTTTCTTCCTTTGCATCTTTTGTAATTGTGGATTTTCGTGGTCATATTAATATTATTATTGGCGCAATTATTCTAGTTATGGGTTTGAGTTTTGCGGGAATTTTCCATTTACCTTTACCCCAAACTCAAATATCCTTACCAATTAATGGACCCTATGGAGTCGGCTTAACATTTGCTTTAGTTAGTTCTCCCTGTGCTAGTCCGGTACTGTTTGCAGTTTTAGCCGCCGCCGCTGCCACTGGTTCTCAGCTTCTTAGTGTTTTAACAATGGTGTTTTACGCTTTGGGGTATACATTTATTATCTTCCTTGCCAGTTTATTCACAGGACTGGTCAAACAACGTCAGGTATTATTAAATAAGTCTGATTGGGTAATTCGGTTTGGTAGTGCTGCTTTAATACTTGCGGGAGGATACTATATTGTTACGGGTATTCGCTGGTTTTTCTAAAAAAATGTTACCTAACCAGACAGATGTAGAGGTGTTTGCATCTCTAAAATCCGGTAATTTGTCGGCTTTAGGTACTATTTATGACCGTTATGGAGAAGCTGTTTATCGCTTGGCTTTACGGATGCTGGGGAATGTGACTGAAGCGGAAGATTTAACTCAGGAAGTGTTTTTAGCTTTTTGGCGTAATTCTAGTTATGACCCAAATCGGGGTGTAATGTTAACTTTTCTGATGACTATAACTCGTTCGCGGGCTATTAATCGTTTATCCCAAAAAAGATCACAATTACAACTAGTTGAACGGTTAGGAAATACTCAACCTCCCGATTCAAAAAATCCACTTATGGATCAAGTTTCCGTATCAGAAATTTCGCAAATTGTCACTGAAGCACTACAACAGATACCAGAGAATCAACGCCAAATTTTAGAAATGGCTTACTATGATGGCTTGAGTCAATCGGAAATTACTAAACAGTTAAATATACCTCTAGGGACTGTAAAAACTCGGACAAGACAAGGACTATTAAAACTTAGAAAACTGCTGACAAATCTGGTGGAATAATTATGGAAAATCAACAAGCTGGAGAATGGGATGAACTTTTAGCAGGTTATGTTTTAGGGGATCTTTCCCCGGAAGAAATTGTAAAAGTTAAAGAACATTTAGCACAAAATCCCGAATTAAGAACAGAAATAGCTAATTTAGAAACAACCTTATCTTTATTACCTTTATCTTTACCCCAAACTACGCCATCAAAAAGTATCAGGGAGAATATTCTCCAATCTGCACAGGCATCTTTGATACCTTCTCCATCTTTACCCATTTGGAAAAAACCGCAGATGTGGATATTCTTAATTGCGGGTTTGAGTGCTATGGGTCTAACAACAACATTAGGATTTACGAATTATCGTTTACAGGAAAAACTGGCTGTAGCAGAAACAGAATTATCTAGTTATAAAGATGCGATAGCTTTATTGCGTAAACCTAACAACCGTCTACTGGCAATTAAAAGCATGAAAGATCAACAACAATCTTCTGGTAGCTTATTAATTGCTCCCCAGGAACAAACAGCCATGTTAAGTTTACAAAATATCTCCTCATTACCCCAAGGAAAAGTTTATCGAATGTGGGCGTTTGTAGATGGCAAAAAAGTAGCTTGTGCAGAATTTAAACCTAATGCAGAAGGTAAAGTATTTTTAAAACTACCTTTAGAAAATTGGGCAAACACTACTACTATAGCAGTTACTATTGAACCATTGGCAGAAACTCCAGAACCAACTG
>JANMEE010000297.1:0-10291 GCA_031376645.1 Dolichospermum sp. OTE_75_concoct_329_sub
AATCCTCAAACCCTTATAAGAACGGGGTTCTGGGTTTCCATATTGCATAAAAAATCGACACCGTGAAAAATGCCTGAAACCGTTTCTCTATAAGGATTATATAGATTGTGGTCGCATTGTTTGTGAGAAATGCGGGTAATGCAGGAGAGGCATTTGCCAAGCCTCGCATCAGAAATAATCGTGGTTACAATAAAGCCAAAGTAGAAATGTGGTTGAGAGAAGGTAACAACCCAAAAAATCCAAAATGGATGAGAGGGTGGGTAAAAAATCAATGGAAACAGCGTGGTTATAAAATGAGAAATCCAAAAGGATATGATGCAGGTCATTTAATTCCAGGAATTAACAAAGCAGACAATTTAAGACCTGAATTAGCTACCATGAATCGCGCTCGTCCTGGTATTGCCAAAAGAGTAGAAAAGAGATTGGGAAGAAAGCTAAAACGTCGCTAATAATAAATCGTAGTTGCTAAATATCAATAATGTGCGAAATATGGGTTTAAGCTCTTAGCTTTGCGCCTCTGCGTGAAATACAATTCATTAACAATAGTAAAAAATACTATTTCATGGTAAGCTACTAAATCTGAGAGTTAGGAAACTTCGGTGAAATTCCGGGACTGTGCCGCAACTGTAAAGCAATTTGAGACGATTGAAGCTTAATTAAAAATCTCAAATTGAGTAAGTCAGAATGCTAACTCTCAAGTGTTCACTTCCGTTTTGTCTCTGCGTCACACAGAGAAGGAGTCATAATTTTGCAAATTCCATTTACTGCTTGTCCAGGATTATTTTACAACACACCCGCCCAAGATGGTCTTCTTTATCGGCTGAGAATACCAGGGGGAATTATTAATTATCAACAGTTTCAGGCTATTGCAGATATTGCTGATAATGATGGCAATGGCTATATTGATATTACTAACCGGGCTAATTTGCAAATTAGGGAAATCAAACAAAACATAAATGTTGAAGTTCTGCAAAAATTACAAGCATTAGGTTTAGCTTCTATCAATGTAAATGTAGATCATATCCGCAATATCATGACTAGTCCCACTGCGGGGATTGACACAGAAGAATTAATAGATACTCGTCCCTTAGTCAAAGCCTGGGAAGAACATATAATTACACATTCTCAACTTTCCGAATTATCGGCCAAATTTAGTGTGTGTTTTGATGGTGGAGGCAAAGTTTCTGTAAGCGATCGCCTCAATGATATTATATTAGCAGCAGAATTAGTTAACAACAAAGTCTATTTGCGATTATATCTTAGTCATGGAGAAAAAGGAAAACCAGCGAAAGATACAGGAATGTTATTAAAACCAGAAGAAGCAATCCCAGTTTTAGCAGCATTAACTGAGACTTACCGAAAACACATAGACAGTAAAAACCGACGCAAACCACGTTTACGAGAAATCATCAATAATATTACAATTGAAGAATATCTTCACCAAGCCCAACAAAATCATATATTTGATATTACAAAAAACCCTTTCTGTGCCTCTGAGCCTCTGCGTGAGAAAAACCATATTGGTATTCACCCCCAAAGCCAAAGTGAATTATATTATATCGGCATAGTCTTACCCTTGGGGAGATTAGAAACTCTGCAAATTAGAGGTTTAGCGAATATTGCTCAAAGATATGGTGATGATAATATCAGGTTAACACCTTGGCAAAACTTACTATTAACCGATATTCCCCAAAACCAAATTAGAGAAGTTGAGAAAGAAATTACCAATTTAGGTTTAAACTTTTCAGCAACCGACATTAAAAGTTTCTTAGTAGCTTGTTCGGGGAAACAGGGTTGTGCTGCTGCGGCCACAGAAACTAAAGATGATGCCTTAAACTTGGCAAAGTACCTAGAAAATTCTATGATTCTGGATTCTCCAGTTAATATCCATTTTAGTGGTTGTACTAAATCTTGCGCTCAACACACTGAAGCTGATATTACCTTACTTGGTGTTACCACAGAAACTACAAAGGAAACTTTCCCAGGTTATCAAGTCTATGTTTTTGGTCATTTACTCCATGAATATGTAAAC
The DNA here is from genome assembly GCA_031376645.1 of Dolichospermum sp. OTE_75_concoct_329_sub. Taxonomy (GTDB): domain Bacteria; phylum Cyanobacteriota; class Cyanobacteriia; order Cyanobacteriales; family Nostocaceae; genus Dolichospermum. The sequence continues at coordinate 2,033 of JANMEE010000297.1, forward strand.
GTGGCGAAAGTTCCGACTCTGATTCAACAAGTATTGGAAGTGTATCAAAAACACCGTTTAAATTTAAATGAATCCTTTAGAGAATTCATCTATCGTCAAAGCCACCAATTAAACCAATTATTTAAGTACTAATGCAAAATCTCTCTTAAACCCTCTTTTCTTCGTGATCTTCGTTCCTTCGTGGTTCATTTCTCCATTATTTGTGCGTAAGTTCTATAATCATCTTCATCAAATAAATTACAGTCCACGTTCACCACTTAAAAATCTCATGTTTGACTACATCCGCGATGCCAGCGAAATATATCGTAATTCCTTTGAAATTATTCGGTCAGAATCCAATCTAGATAAGTTACCAGAGGATATAGCTAAAGTTACAGTTCGGATGATTCATGCCTGTGGAATGACGGATATTGTTGAAGACTTAGGCTATACACCCACAGCAGCAGAAGCAGGGAGAAATGCTATAGCAGCCGGCGCACCGATTTTGTGTGATTGTCGCATGGTAGCTGAAGGGGTGACAAGAAGCAGACTACCCAGAAATAATAACGTTATCTGCACCCTCAATGACCCAGAAGTACCACAAATAGCTAAGAGACTTAGAAACACAAGGTCAGCAGCAGCTTTAGAATTATGGCGTTTCCACATAGAAGGAGCAGTAGTAGTGATTGGGAATGCACCAACAGCCCTGTTTAGGTTATTGGAAATGCTAGATGATGGAGTTCCACGACCTGCATTAATATTGGGTTTTCCTGTCGGTTTCGTGGGTGCGGCCGAATCAAAAGCCGCATTGGCCGCAGATAGCCGCAATGTCCCATTTATGACTTTACATGGAAGACGGGGCGGAAGTGCGATCGCTGCTGCTGCCGTTAATGCTTTATCAAGTGAGGAGGAGTAATGACTAACTCTGGAGGTCGTCTTTATGGAATTGGTGTGGGACCTGGAGACCCTGAACTCATCACATTAAAAGCTTTGCGTATCCTCCGTTCTGCCCCAGTTATTGCTTATCAATCAGCGACGAACAAGGAAAGTATCGCCAGAAAAATTGTTTCTTCCTACTTGGATAATAGTCAGATTGAGGTACTATTTCATCTTCCTCGGGCCTTAGAACCAGAAAAGGCTAAGTCTATCTATGACCAAGAAACTCAACCTATTGCGGACCATTTAGCAGCCGGTCGGGATGTGGTGGTTCTCTGTGAAGGAGATCCGTTTTTCTATGGTTCTTTCATGTACCTTTTTACTCGTTTGGCTGATAAGTACAAAACAGAAGTCGTCCCCGGAGTTTCCTCACTCATGGCCTGTCCTGTGGCTTTGGGTTTACCATTCACCTATTACAATGATGTCCTTACGGTTTTACCTGCACCACTACCAGTAGAATTTCTCACTAGTCAACTTCTAGCTACTGACGCTGCGGCTATTATGAAGCTTGGTCGTCATTTTCCCAAAATCAGGAATCTTCTCCATGAATTAGGACTAGCTTCCAGAGCCAGATATATTGAACGCGCTACAACCACACAGCAGCGCATATTGCCTTTAGATGAAGTTAACCCTCTTGACGTACCTTATTTTTCTATGATTGTGATTCCTACTAAAAATAAGTTGTAAACCTACCGGAAAATTCAGCAAAAATCTCGCCCTTTTTGATCTTCAAAAAACCTGAAATCCTGATCCATTCTTGTTTGTGATTTTATTCACCAAAACCTAATCAGTATTTGAGTTTTCTGAGTTAGAATAATCTTGAAATTCGTAAAATTACTAGATAGGAACGCAAATTTAATAACCTGCAATTCTGAGTTAACGTGGAATGGTGCGTTACGCTGTCGCTAACACACCCTACTTTTGCACTTTATTTAATTCACATTCCTTATTAAATAGGGTTTGCTGATATAGGAATCATAAATAATATTTGAAAAATTTCAAGTAGGGTGGGCAATGCCCACCAAAACCCTTATCCGATGGGTATTGTCCACCCTATGTATTGGGGGGAAACCGGAAAATCAAGTCCCCTCCCCTTTCTAAGGGGAGAGTTAGGGAGGGGTAAAACAATATTTGATACACCATGAGAGACTTGTTCATTCATCCTCTTAGCTAATAACTGATATTTCTTAAATTAAGGACATCTTGTGATTCAAATATGTAGAAAGTTGATTTAAACTATGACTGAAAAAAAGTTAAGCAAGCTCAAGCTCTTGGTTGTAGATGATGAGCGCGATAACTTAGACTTACTTTATCGCACTTTTTGGAAAGATTTTATAGTCTATAGAGCTAATAATGCTACTGAAGCCTTGGCCATCTTACAAAAAGAAGGTGAAATGGCTGTGATTATCTCTGACCAAAGAATGCCCGACATGAACGGTAGTGAATTATTAAGTCTGACAGTAGAGCGTTTTCCTGATACAATTCGGATTTTATTAACTGGTTTTACTGATGTTGAAGATCTAGTAGATGCCATTAACTCAGGTCGCGTATTTAAATACATTACCAAACCTTGGAATCCCAATCAACTCCAATCATTAGTTAATCAAGCTAGTGATACATATCGCGTAGTCAAAAAACGAGTAGCAGAATTATCTCGTGCCTTGCGACGGGAATCTTTATTTAATGCTGTGACAACGGCAATTAGAGAATCCTTAGACTATGATAATATGCTGCAAAAAATTGTTTTCTCCATTGGAGAAACATTTGCGGCTGATAATTGTTTACTTAAGCCAGTTGAAGATAATTTTCTCACCCAAAAGCAATTTTGCTATCAAAATTCCCAATCAAAAGAATGCGATTTTATCCCAAATCCTAGTGAGTTAATTGCCGAAGTTTTTCAAACCCACCACTATCAAATAACAGAAGATATCTACGAAAATATCCCTTATCAATATTTAGTAGTCCCACTTATTTATCAACAACACTTACTAGCTATTATTGCTATTTGTAAATTAGGAAGTGATTATATTTGGCATCAAGAAGATATTCAACTAATTACAGGTGTTGCTGAACAGGCTGCCTTAGCCCTTTCCCAAGCTAAACTCTATCAAAGTCTGCAAGAAAAACAACAACAAATTAATCTAGAGTTAGAAGTAGCTCGCCAAATTCAACAAAACCTATTACGGCAAACTTTACCGGAAATGGCAGGTGTCAAAGTGCAAGCTTGTTGCTATCCAGCCCGGGAGGTAGGAGGTGATTTTTTTGAAGTATTTGTCCATGCTAATGGTGATTTGTGGTTAGCAGTTGGTGATGTTTCAGGTAAAGGTGTGCCAGCGGCTTTGTTTATGGCTAGTACGATTTCTCTGCTGCGTCGGGAACTATCTCAAGAAGTACCAGTAGAGCCAAATGTGATGATGCAAAATCTAAATTCTACTCTGATTGATGACTTAATCAGCAGTAACTATTTTATTACTATGGTCTTAGCCCGTTATCACCCAATCACAAGAGAACTTATCTATGCTAATTCGGGGCATATTTATCCTTTTGTCTGGTCTGATTCAGTCACTGTAAATGATTCTCCCCATTATTTAAAAGTCCGAAGTATTCCCTTGGGAATATTACCTAAATGGGAGGGTGAATCTGGCCGTTTAATTCTCGCTTCTGGAGATACATTACTGGTGACTAGTGATGGAATTACAGAAGCAACTGTGTGGGAAAATTTAGATGATTTAAGGACAAATAATCGTTCTATGCTTCATCAAGAAGGTTTATGGCAACTTATTAAAAAACAAAATCAACCACTTAATCTTAATAATTTGTTAGCTCTTATTCAGTCTAATAATGATGTTCAAGAAGATGATCAAACTATAGTGTCTCTGGAGGTTTTATAAGTTATGAAAAGTGAACTTCATGTTCCCAGTGACCTAGGTTTTATCAATATTGTAGAACAATGGTTATTCGGATGCTTACAATTGCATCTAGGCACATCCGTTGATTGGACACAACAATCAAGTCGCTTACGATTGGCTTTGGTAGAAGCCTATTCTAATGCTGTGCGTCATGCCCATAGAGAAAAGCCAAACTTACCAATTTTACTGCGTTTAGAACTAAAAGACCGGGATTTATCTATAGAAATTTGGGATTATGGTGAAGGTTTTGATCTGTCTACTTACTTTCCACCCAACCCCATAGCAAAACAAGAAGGTGGTTATGGTTGGTTAATTATGAATCGGCTGATGGATAAGGTAGAGTATCAATTACAGGTGAATGGTGCTAATTGTCTGAAACTAGAAACAACTCTCCCAGAAATATTTCCTCAGGGGGAACAGGAAACAGAGAATAGGTAACAGGGAACAGGTAAAATGGTATAACTATAATCAATCACGCAAAAATGTTTGATTTATTGCTAATTATGGAGGAATCAGCACTGTGTTAAACAACCCAGGGTTGTACATTTTGCTCGTTAGTGTTCATGGTTTAATTCGTGGCCACAACTTAGAGTTAGGTAAGGATGCTGACACTGGTGGACAAACTAAATACGCGGTTGAACTTGCTTGCACATTAGCTAAAAATCCCCAGGTAGCAAGAGTTGACTTAGTAACGCGGTTGGTAAATGACCCAAAAGTTAGCCCTGACTATGCTCAACCAGTGGAAATTCTCGGAGATAAAGCCCAAATTATTCGCATTGCTTGTGGTCCAAAACGCTACCTTCGCAAAGAAGTTCTCTGGCCACATTTAGATACTTTTGCTGATGAATTACTCAAACACATTCGCAAAATCGGCAAAATCCCCCATATTATTCATACACATTATGCTGATGCTGGCTACGTAGGTTCTAGGGTTGCAGGTTGGTTAGGTATACCCCTAGTCCATACAGGTCACTCTCTAGGACGCATCAAACAGGAAAGATTATTAGAACATGGTACTAAACAGAAAAGCATTGAAGAAAATTTTCATATTAGTACAAGAATAGAAGCTGAAGAAATTACTTTGGGGAGTGCAGCATTAGTCATTGCCAGCACTTTTCAAGAAGTTGAAGAGCAGTACAGCGTTTACGACCACTATCAACCAGAACGCATGGTAGTAATTCCTCCAGGTGTTACCTTGGAACGTTTTTACCCAGCTACAGATAATTGGCAAAATCCCCCTATTCAACAGGAATTGGAGAAATTTCTCAAAGATCTGCAAAAGCCCATAATTATGGCGATTTCTCGCCCAGCTATCCGGAAAAATGTTAGTAGTTTAATTAAGGCTTATGGGGAAGATCCTGAACTACGCCAATTGGCCAACTTGGTGTTGATACTAGGTAAACGAGAAGACATTTTGGCGATGGAATCGGGTCCGCGTCAGGTATTTTTAGAGATATTACAATTAATAGACCGCTATGATCTTTATGGTCATGTAGCTTATCCTAAACATCATCATGCTGATGATGTACCAGATTTATACCGACTTACGGCAAAAACACAAGGGGTATTTATTAACCCAGCCTTAACAGAACCATTTGGACTGACATTAATTGAGGCTAGTGCCTGTGGTGTGCCTATAATTGCTACTGCTGATGGTGGTCCGAGGGATATTCTCGCTGCTTGTCAGAATGGGTTATTAATTGATCCTTTGAATATTCAAGATATCCAAAATGCCTTAAAAAAGGCGCTCACAGATCAAGAGCAATGGCAACAATGGTCTAAAAATGGCATGATCAATGTTTGCCAACATTTCTCTTGGGATAGTCACGTAGAGCATTATTTAGCAGAAGTTAACCGATTATTTCCCCAAAAACGCATTCAATCTCTGCTGAGTCCTCTGGTTAAATCTCCCGCAGATGAACATCCAGATTGGAATGTACCAGCAACTAATCACTTAGCAACGGCTGATAGATTTTTGGTGTGTGAAATTGATAATACTCTACTGGGTGATGAGGAAGCTTTAACAAAGTTAATTCAGAGGATTCATGATGAAGGTAATACAACTGGAGTCGGTATTGCTACTGGTCGCAGTCTCAAAAGTACCTTAAGTCTGTTGGAAGAATGGCGCTTCCCGATGCCAGATTTGCTGATTACTTCAGCCGGAAGTGAAATTTATTATGGTCCGCAGATAGTCACAGATACAAGTTGGCAAAGACACATTGCGTATAATTGGCGACGGTCGGAAATTCGCAAAGTTATGAGAGATATTCCTGGGGTGGAATTGCAATCTGATGATGCTCAGGGCAAGTTTAAAATTAGCTATTTTGTGGATGAGGCTAAATCACCTAGTTTCCGCGAAATTATTCGTCGTCTCCGCCAAAATCGTCTCCACGTGAAAGGATTTTATAGCCATAATATGTATCTTGATTTAGTTCCTATCCGAGCTTCTAAGGGAGATGCTATTCGTTATGCTGCTTTGAAATGGGGTTTGCCTGTTCACCGCTTTTTGGTGGCTGGGGCTTCAGGTAATGATGAATCTATGTTAGCTGGGAATACTCTGGCTGTTGTGGTGGGAAATCACAGTCAGGAAATCGAACAGCTACGAGGTTTACCACAGATTTATTTTGCTGAAGGAAATCATGCTTGGGGGATTTTGGAAGCTTTGGATTATTATGACTTTTTTGGGAATTTGTCTCCAACACCATAACTGTCCAGGTCTTTATACTGCTCAGAAAGAGGAAATCTATTAATTTATCCATCTTCATCTGCGTTTATCTGCGTTTATCTGCGGTCAATAATTCTTGAAATCTGATTAATTTGGATGACACGGTTTTTTGTAAAAATAAAATTTGCAGTGGCAATTCAATATAAAATCTAAACTTTAAAATAGAGATTAGTACCATGAAAAATCTTACTCCTAATTCTAGTTTTAGTGTTACCTTGCGTTTACAAATTCCCAATCGGGTGGGGATGTTGGCTTCTGTTACCCAAGCGATCGCCTCTACTGGTGGTAATCTCGGACAAATTGATTTAATTGAACAAACTCGTGAAGAATCTATCCGCGATATTACGGTTGATGCTGCTAGTACGGAACACGCGGAAACTATTGTGCAATCTGTAAAGGAATTATCAGATATTAAGGTAATTGATGTTTATGACCGCACTTTTAATTTACATCGCGGTGGCAAAATCAGTATTGTGAGTAGAATTCCTCTTAAAAGTGTTTCTGATTTAGCAATGGCTTACACTCCAGGAGTTGGTCGCATTTGTAAGGCGATCGCCGAAAATCCAGAGGAAGTATATAATCTAACTATTAAACAAAACACCATAGCAATTGTCACCGATGGTAGTGCTGTCCTCGGTTTGGGCAATTTGGGACCAGAGGCCGCTTTACCAGTAATGGAAGGGAAAGCCATGCTGTTTAAGGAATTTGCGGGGCTTGATGCTTTTCCGATCTGTTTAGATACTCAAGATACAGATGAGATTGTCAAAGCTGTTAAAAATATCGCTCCTGTATTTGGTGGTGTGAATTTAGAAGATATCGCTGCACCACGCTGTTTTGAAATTGAAAAAAGACTGCGAGCGGAATTAAATATCCCCATTTTCCATGATGACCAACATGGTACAGCTATTGTCACCTTGGCAGCATTATTTAATTCTCTGAAACTTGTCCAAAAATCCATTGCAGATATCCGCATTGTGATTAATGGCGCTGGTGCGGCTGGGATTGCGATCGCTCGGTTACTTCGCAAAGCTGGTGCAGAAACCATTTTGATGTGCGACTCTAAGGGGATTATTTCCACTAATCGCAGCGATTTAACCCCAGAAAAGTTAGAATTTGCGGTTAAAGCTCAAGGAACTTTAGCTGGTGCAGTTCAAGGTGCAGATGTGTTTATCGGTGTCAGCGCACCGGGAGTTTTGACATCAGAAATGGTACAGGGAATGACGAAGGATGCAATTGTATTTGCAATGGCTAATCCTATTCCCGAAATTCAGCCAGAATTAGCTCCTAAAAACGTTGCTGTTATGGCTACAGGTCGAAGTGACTACCCCAACCAAATCAATAACGTCCTGGCGTTTCCAGGGGTGTTTCGTGGGGCTTTAGATTGTCGGGCTAGTACGATTACTACTACTATGTGTTTAGAAGCTGCCAGTGCGATCGCTTCTCTAGTTAAGCCCTCTGATTTGAATCGGGAACATATTATTCCTTCCGTCTTTGATAAGCGTGTGGCTACTGCGGTGGCTGCTGCTGTCCAACAAGCCGCACGGGAAGAAGGTATTGCTCAAAGTTAATATAGCGATTCTTGATTGAGTGATGTACATGAACCCCACCCCCAACCCCCTCCCCGCAAGCAAGGAGGGGGCTATGATGGAAGTCATAACAGCAGGAGTAAAACTGGCTTGGTATATTAGACATCTTGTAGAAATTAAATAT
>JANMEE010000300.1:0-12157 GCA_031376645.1 Dolichospermum sp. OTE_75_concoct_329_sub
AGGAGGATTTTATCCAAAAAATACTCGGTTTATGGGTTATTTTGTTACCAATCATACATTCCTTCTCCGTTTTCCTCCCTTGTCACCTTGTCTGCCTTGTCCCCCAAGTCTTGTTCTCAAGACAATGTAAAAAACCTACACCTGTCAGGGCAGGGCAGGGGGGTTAGGTTTTGGGAGATTACTGGTTTTATTTAATACTTTATGGTTAAGAGGATGTTTGAAAAGTTTTGGGCGAATATAAATATGCCTCCGGCACGCTCCGCGTAGCTTGCTTGCCCGTTGTGTACGCTACTACACAAGCAGAGTCCAGGTGGTGCGGGACTAACGAAAAATTAAGGTTCTTTAACCCACGAAGGTGGGTTTTGTCTGTGTGGTTCCGCGACTTCTAGTCGCCAGGTGGGTATAAATTAGACTTTTCAAACACCCTCTTAGATTTTCAGTTAAGAAACCAGCATTATTAAAAGCAGAATCAAGACGATGATATGTTTCAACTGTTTTTTCGACTAAATTTTTAACCTGTTTTTCTTGAGAGACATCTGTTTGAATAAAAATACCTTCACCACCTGCTTTTTTGATCAGAGTAACTGTTTCCTCTCCTTCGTTAATTCTGCGAGCTGCAACCACAACTTTTGCACCTTCTTTCGCAAATGCAATTGCTGTTGCTCGACCAATACCTGAACTAGCACCTGTTACTAAAACAACTTTATCTTTAAAGTCTTTCATTTTTGACATCTTCTTAAAAATTTGGATTCTTTTTAGGGAAAAATTTCATTTCTCTCTCTTCCACTATGATTAATAAATTGCTCTGATAATTTACTCTCTCTAAGGTTTAGTTGTTTTCTCCACAAAAATTCATCTATCTATCTCTTTTGATTTGCTTATCCTTTTAGAAAGAGAACGGTAGAACTATAATTTATCATTGACTTCATAAATAGCAGAAAAATGTCAGGAATTTATGAGGAAACATTAAAAAGCGAAATGCAAACTTATGTAAACAGGGTATTTATTTTCTAGCTTATTAGTTATATGATCAATGTGGATAGTATTCAGAGACTCTGTAAAAAATTGAGATAAATTGTGAGGCTGTTTTATGCCTGAAGTGAATTTTCAACAGCCAATTAATAGTGCTGCTAGGATTATAGAAGAATATTCAGTCGGAAAACGAAACTTTGAAAAAGCGGAATTAGCAGAGGCTAATTTACAAAACTTGGACTTGAAAGGCTCTGATTTCAGTTATGCTGATTTGACTACAGCTAACTTGTGTGGTGCAAATCTGCGAGGATCTGATTTGAGTTATGCTGATTTAAGTGAAGCTAATTTACAAAATGCAGATTTGCGCGGAGCAATGTTATTTTCTGCGAATTTACGTCAAGCTAATTTACAGGGAACGCAGTTGGAAAAAGCAGATTGCGATCATAATACCCATTTTCCCCCAAATTTTGACGCTATTGCAGCAGGTGTAAATGTCAGTAACCCAGCCCTAAAGGGACTGAGCTTGTAAGAGAAATTAAACAAGCTGTACTGACCAGTCTAAGTCTTAACTGACTACGTTTTTAGAGTCACGACCCCCACCGGATGCGTAGCTCTGTAGAGACGTTCCATGGAACGTCTCTACAAAAAAGAATGTCTCTACAAAAAAGTATTGAAATTTAATGTGTAACTTTACAAAAATCTCATAGATGTATCTTCATATAGAAATGATATTAGGCTAAATTAGATTAACAAAATAAGTATCAAGGAGAAACTATGTCAACAGGAAAACCTAGTATTTTGGTGACAGGAGGAGCAGGCTATATTGGTTCTCATACGGTGTTAGCACTCAAGCAAGCTGGTTATGAGGTGGTAATCCTGGATAATTTGGTATATGGACATCGTGATTTAGTAGAACAAGTTTTACAGGTAGAATTGATAAAAGGAGATACGAGCGATCGCACTTTATTAGATAATCTTTTTCAGACCCGCCATTTTGCCGCAGTTATGCACTTTTCTGCCTATGCTTATGTAGGTGAATCCGTAACTGATCCAGCCAAATATTACCGCAATAATGTTTTAGGAACACTGACACTATTAGAGTCAATGTTGACAGCTTCTATTAAGAATTTTGTCTTTTCTTCCACCTGTGCTACCTATGGTGTACCAAATTTTATTCCTATTACAGAAGATCATCCCCAAAATCCCATTAATCCCTATGGTGCAACTAAGTTAATGGTAGAAAGGATATTAACTGATTTTGATGTGGCATACAATTTTAAATCAGTGCGTTTCCGCTACTTTAATGCTGCTGGCGCTAACCCAGAAGGATTACTAGGAGAAGATCATCATCCCGAAACCCATTTAATACCTTTAGTGTTACAAACAGCATTAGGTCAAAGAGAAGCTATTAGTATTTTTGGTACTGATTATCCCACTCCTGATGGTACTTGTATTCGGGATTATATTCATGTAAATGATTTGGCAGATGCCCATATTTTGGGTTTAGAATATTTATTGAATGGTGGAGATAGTGAAGTTTTTAACTTAGGAAATGGTAACGGTTTCTCAGTCCGAGAAGTCATCGCTGCGGCTGAAGATGTTACAGGTATGGTCATAAAAGTAGAAGAATGCGATCGCCGTCCTGGAGATCCTCCAGCCTTAATTGGGACAAGCGAAAAAGCCAGAAAAATCTTGAATTGGCAACCTCAATATCCAGGTATTAAAGATATCGTCTCTCACGCTTGGCAATGGCATCAAAAAAGGCATAAATAACTAAATGCTGAATGGGGGGAAGTAATTTTCTCCTCTTCTCTGTTCATATCAGATAAAATAGAAATAAACAAGTAATAAAGATTATGAGTAAAACATCAGTAAAAGACCTATATGAGCAAGATTTTTATCTTTGGGTTGAGGATACTGTCAACAAATTAAAAGCACGAGATAATGACAATTTAGATTGGGAAAATTTGATTGAAGAGGTAGCGTCTTTGGGAAAAAGTCAACGGAAGACAGTACGAAGTTTTTTAGTGCGCTTGTTAGAACATTTATTAAAGCGGTGTTATGTCCCTATTTCAGACTGTTATAGAGGTTGGGAAATTGAAATACGCAATTTTCGCCAAAGATTAGCAATTGAATTGGAAGATTCACCCAGTTTAAAAAGTTTTTTGAGAGAAATTTGCTCTAAAAGTTATGAAATGGCATTAGAAAATGTTAGAGATGGTTATCCTGATGTTTATTTTTCCGATGTTTGTCCATTTCCCAATGATATAGATGCTTTATTAACTAAGAAGTTTTGGGAAGAATTATCATAGGAGTCACTGAGTCAGTACGGGCGTATAGCAATAAGCCCGTACTGAACCACGTATCCCTGACGAGACCGGAGGGATATAGGAACGAAGGAAGAAGGAAGAAAGAAAATTACTGAATCCTCAGTTATTTATCAGCAATTCTCATTTTAAGGTTTCATGACATTGAAACCCTCACATTCATAGGGTTTTACAATTCTTAATGAATCCGGGGATAGCGAAGCGCTGCTGCAAGCAGTTCGCTGAAATGGCGCAAACTCGTTTCAAAATGAGAATTGCTGGCTAAATATTTTCGCCCGTGTCGCTTATATCTCAGCACGCTTTGTGACTGAGCTTTACGCTTACCGGGTAATACTGTAATTTTAATTATTCTTTATTCTTTGCACTAAGAAAACTATAATACTTCCAGAAATTAACAAAATTCCCAACCCAATCAAAGGTTGTGCTAACCCAATTGTTGTTCCTTGCTGATTCTCATGCACATTTTGCCCAGGTTGAGGAATATCTACAGCCTTTCCTATAGCCACAGTGACAACAAACTTTAAATCAAAAGGTTTAAAACTGCCTTCAGTCATAGGTTTACCAGTCAATTGCAACTGATAGGCTCCCGGTTTGGGAAAAGTAATTTCTGCCCCTGGAATGTCTTCATACCGTTCAGCCTGAATAGGTTCCAATGGAGGTTCAATTAATGCCGGTTCTCCTGCTGCATGGGGTTCAGCATAAATAGCCAACTGACAATTACAATCTTTTAAAGGAATTACCTTACCACCTTTACGAGTAAGCGCAAACCAAGCTTGAGTAACTTCCCCAGCGCGAGGATTATCATTAGGTGCTAAATGCACAGTACCACCCACATCTTCAGATATCTTCACTGTATGGGCTGAAATTTGAGTATTTGTAGTAAATATCAAACCAGATAAAACTAATAGTAATAGATACTTTACTTTGCCTTTATATAAAGCATAAATAGTTAATTTATCGAGATTTATTGGGAGGAACATAAAATTTTTCTAAATGTAAATATAACCAAAAATATCGGGAACGGATTAATAATACACTAACAGTAATTATGCCCAGCAACACGGCTGCTAACTGATTTTGCCAACTTAATCTTAAAGCACCCCAGTAATGAGAACCAATCATAATCGTATGAATAGCACTCAATAACAAAGCGGGTACACTCAAAAGATGAATTTGTCGCCAACGTTTACCTAAAGACTTTTGCAGAAAATCAAAACTTGTACAAGCAGCGGGAATCATTAATACCAATGCCACAGCCCCTGTACTCATTCCCCATTGAAATTCTAACGGTAAAAACCAAACAGCGGTGAAATTCCAATTTAGTGCGTGTTCAAAATGATGGATACTATGTACCACCGCGAGAACAAAAGCCCCCACTCCCAAAGCCCGACGGTAACGCAGAGGTGCAGACCAAAAACTATGCACAGGCCGGGCAATCAATGAGAGAATTAAACAAATTAAGGCAGCGTGTCCGCTATAATCTGTCATGGTATCCCCCGTTCGCAATAGGGTAATAGCACCAATAATCATAGTTACCCACCCACCCAAGCGAAATAATTGACTCCGCTGATCTTTACTAATTAACGCCGTAGAAACACCTACACCTAGCATAATGGGTAGCGTCCCCATGCCAAAAGCTAACATTGTTGCTGTAGCTTGCCACAAATTCCCTGTAGCCGCAGCCGTAATTTGAGCCGCATATAAAAAACCACAGGGCATTAATCCCCAAGTCATACCTAAAATTGCCGGTGTCCACCATTGAGTTTGTGCAGATAACTTCATCATCCCCGCACTGAGACGATTATGTAAATTCCCTTTTAATATGGGGTGTAACAAAGGAATATGCGGTAAAAAATCTGGTTTTACCTGGACTAAACCAAACCAAATCAGCATCACACCTGTAATTATAGCTATCCAACGCCGCAAATCACTACCAACTCCCGCCAGTTGTCCACTTTCTACTAATACCGAACCAATTGCACCAATACCAGCACCAACTAAAGCGTAACTCAACATTCGCCCTAAGTTGAGCAAGGTATGAAATTTTAATTGTTGTTGCCAAGTCGGATTTTCCTGCTGCTTTGAGAGAGAAAAAGCTACTGTTAAGGGTCCACACATCCCAAAGCAATGGCCAAAACTGCCCAGAAACCCAAGCAGCATAATGAGTAATAAATCTAGCATATTAATTATGGAAACTGGGAATTGGGAAAGTATGCCTTTATGAACTGCCCCAATCTGGCAACGCCATTCTTAGGAAAGTAAATCAAAACTCACATCTTCATATAATTCAACCATTTTACCTTCAAAGTCAATGCTTGGGAAATTAAAAGATGTTTGTTCTTCTGTATAATTTTGTAATAGCCATAGTCCATCATTTTGGCGACGGAAGCACTCAATTTTTTGCTTTTTAGCATTAATCAAAACATATTCTTGTAAAGTATCTAGTTGTTGATAATCCGCAAATTTATCGCCTCTATCGAAACTTTGGGTAGAATTAGAAAGCACTTCAATAATTAAACAGGGAAATCTTTTATATCCAGGTGTTGCTTGATCTTTTTGGTCGCAAGTAACCATCACATCAGGATAATAAAAACGATTTAAAGATTCAATTCGGGCTTTCATATCAGAAATATAAACACGACAACCAGACCCACGGAGATGATTCCGCAGTAATGCAAAAATATTGCCAGCTATAGTTACATGAGGATCGAGTGCGCCAGCCATTGCGTAAACATAACCATTAATATATTCGTGTTTAATGGGGCTTTTTTCTTCCAGTTCCAAGTATTGTTCTGGGGTAATGTAGATTTCGGGTGAAGCAATCATTTTTTACGCCTTCAGTTTTTTAGCAATAAATAAACCGTGGGGTAGGGGTTTAGCATTGCTAAATCCTTACGATAAATGTAGTTTTTACAGCAATAAATATTTGATATTTTTTGTCAATGCGTAAGTCCTATAAATTTAGTTTATGGAATTTCATCGGGACGAGAATTATCTCTTTCTTCTGCACCATTGCCAGAAACAAATTCTATGGCAATTAATGGAGCGACAACCTCTTTATAAAAACGGCGATATTGTCCATCTAACAAAGGTTCAACATTGGGAACATAAAACCAATCTGGTGCTTTTGCCCCATCTAATGTTGGTTCGGTAAGTTTCCAATAAATACCGCTATCTTGTCTAATGCAATAACGTCCATCTGGATGTAGTTTTTGTAAAATTGGTTCTATGGAAGTTGTGAGTATTATGCTTTGAGGTAGTTCTTGAAAATTTTGACCTACGGTACGCTCCGCTAACACAAATGTCCCATCCGAATCTGGTAGTTGGGTGTGGTCTGGAACTTTGATGTGGTGATATTCAAATGCCTCATCAGAATCTGGTAGCTGGGTGTGGTCTGGGAGAGATAATTGATTGTATTCAGATGTAGTTGATGTTGGAATAGTCTGTTTTGTTGATACCATAGCAACTTCATCAATATAAATTTATTTTTTAGTTTAACACGGTTGTTTGAGTGCGGAGTAAAACCGTTTTGAGGTCATTCAGCTTTCAATCACCCAATTCTTTGCAAACAGTCATTGCCAGCAAAACAAGGTGTAGCGAAGCAATGGCAAGAACTGAGATTGCTTCATTCCGCTGCATTCGCAATAACATTGTGTAATTAATTCTGCCATATTACTTAGACCTTTTCATTAAGTTGTATAAAATATACTAATTAATAATTATGGTTAAAAAATAGGGTGTCTTTAATAAATTACGTAATAAAAATGGTATTTAACTTAGTTTTAACTATCTCATAGCTTGATTTTAAGGTTTTTGAGATAAATTTATAAATAGGTTAGTAAAAATTTTATCATCCTAATTAATAGTTTTCACCAAAAGTTACGAATATCAGCACACTGATCGCGCTCTCAAACTGCAAAGCTCATTTTTGCGGTTGGTTTTCGATTTCTAAAAAAACATGACTCTGATTTCTGTTGATATGGCTCGCTGGTCGAGAATATCACATAGCAAATCAAAAAGTAGGAGTAATTTGGGATGATTACTAAAAGTAGTCGTATCCGATTCAAGACTAAGTTTTCTCACAACTACATTCTCAGGAATTTTTACTTATGGCAATCTTGACTAAGGGTGATATTGCATTTACATCCTTCAATGCTGACGAAGATGGATGGTCGATTGTCACATTTGTAGACATAGACCCGAATACTACTATTTATTTCACTGATAACGAAGCGACTAGTTCGACAGCTTTTAATACTGGTGAGTCTTATTTTCAATGGACATCAGGAGCTAATACGATAAGTGCTGGTACGATAATTCGCTTTAGTGCAGTTGATAGTTCTACATTGCTTGCTTCATCAGTTGGTACGCTCTCCCGTGCTACAGTCACAAGTAACACTAACTACGGGCTTTCTGCAACTGCTGATATTGTCTATGCTTTCTTAGGTTCTCTCTCTTCTGGGGTTATTAGCGTAAGTAATATCTTGACAGCAGTATCTTCAGGGGATGTTGCAACAACTGGAGATGCAGTTTCGTTAGCAATTACAAATGCGGGACTAACGATTGGAACGAACGCAATATTGTTAAGAAATAGCGCTGACTATGGTGAATATAGTGGACTTAGAACTGGACAATCTAGCTTTGCAGGCTATAAATCTTCAGTATTTAATGTTGCCAACTGGACAGTTGATCAAACTGATGGTATTTATACCACAACTGTTCCCAGTACCACTGCATTTACTATTGCCGCAGCCATACCCACCGTTAACCTATCCGTCAGCAGTGCTTCTGCTTCAGAAGCAGGTACAACAGCAATTACCGTCACTGCAACAACTTCTAGTTCAGTTTCCAGCGACCAAACAGTTAACTTAGGTGTAACCGGAACTGACATCACCGCAGGGGATTACAACCTGAGCGATTCCACAATTACGATTCCCAATGGACAAACCACAGGTTCTGTTACTTTTACTGTGGTTGATGATGTTCTAGTAGAAGGAACAGAAACCGCAATATTAACCATCAGTAGCCCTTCTTCTGGAATTACATTAGGTGGCACTACATCTCAAAATATTGCGATCGCTGATAACGATACTCCTGCAACACCTACAGTTAACTTATCTGTAAGTTCCAACGCTAGTACAGAAGCAGGAACAACAATAATCACCGTCACAGCAACGGTTTCTAGTGCAGTTTCTAGTAATCAAACTGTTGCATTGGGAGTATCAGGAACAGGTATCACTACCAGTGATTACTACCTCAGCAATCCCACAATTACCATCCCCAGTGGACAAACCACAGGTTCAGTTAACTTCATTGTTGCTGATGACGCTATAGCTGAAGGAACAGAAACCGCCACATTAACTATTTCTAATCCCTCCGCAGGTCTAACTTTGGGTGGGACGACTACCCAAAATATCACCATTACCAACAACAACAACAGCTTTTTAACTAAAGTCGGTGGTGCTACCAGTGCTAATGGTGCAGAAATATCGGCTTTTGATTCGGGAAGTAATCGGCTATTCGTCGTTGCTGGCAATACCATTGAATTTTATACTGTCAGCACTACAGGGACTCTCGCTTTAGCTGGTAGTTTAACTCCTACAATTACACCTCCTGTCGGTGCAGCATTAATTCCCAACAGCGTAGCAGTAAAAAATGGCGTTGTTGCTGTAGCTTATGCAGTGCAAAACAGTACAACCCTTGCCCAACTAACTGGTAAAGTTGCCTTCTTTAATGCTGGAAATGGTAGCTTTATCAATGCTGTAGATGTGGGTGCATTGCCTGATATGCTCACCTTTACACCCGACGGCACAAAGGTATTAGTAGCTAATGAAGGTGAACCCAACAGCTACGGACAAGGCAACTCCGTTGATCCAGAAGGTTCTGTTAGTATCATTAACATAGCTGGTGGTGTTGCCAGCGCTACAGTCCAAACTGCTGATTTCACCAACTTTAACAGTCAGATTGCATCCTTAAAAGCGGCTGGTGTGAGAATTACCGGACCCGGGTCAACGGTTGCCCAAGATTTAGAACCAGAATACATTGCTGTATCCCCAGACGGTTTAACAGCAACAATTACTTTACAGGAAAATAATGCGATCGCTATTCTGGATATTGCCAATGCGACCATTACCCAAATTTTACCTTTGGGTGCAAAGAATTATAATCTCCCTGGTAATGGCATAGATGCCAGTGATCAGGATAGCACCATCAATGGTGGGATTAATATTCAGAACTGGCCTGTATTTGGATTATATCAACCAGATGCGATCGCCAGCTTCAGCATCAACGGACAAGCCTACTACATCACTGCTAACGAAGGTGATTCTCGTGCCTATACAGGATTTAACGAAGAAATTCGGGTTGGTGCAGCCGGATATGTATTAGATCCAACAGCTTTTCCCGATGCAGTCACCCTCAAAGAAAACGCCAACTTGGGAAGATTGCAACTCACCAACGCCACAGGAGATACAGATGGAGATGGAGATATTGATCGGATAGAATCATTTGGGGCGCGTTCCTTCTCCATTTGGAATGCCAACGGGACACAGGTTTTTGATAGTGGTGACCAACTTGAACAAATTACCGCAGCCAAAACACCCACCCTCTTTAACTCCGATGGTACAGCCGCAACTTTTAACACTCGGAGCGATAACAAAGGACCAGAACCAGAAGGTGTTGTAGTTGGAGTCATTAACGGTCTTACCTATGCATTTATTGGTCTAGAACGTACAGGAGACGTAGTTGTTTATGATGTAACCAATCCTAATCAGCCAACATTTGTCCAGTACATCAACACGCCTGAAGATACTGGCACTGAAGGATTAACCTTTATTTCCGCAGCAGACAGTCCCACAGGCAAACCCCTGTTAGTAACTGCCAGCGAAGTTAGTAAAACCGTTGCGGTATTTGAAGTTAAAGTACCCACTTACATCCACGACATTCAAGGTAGCGGTACAACAGCAGCGTTGACAGGTACACAAACCATTGAAGGGATTGTAACTAGAGGTTTCCAAGGTTCCACCAAACTCAATGGCTTCTATGTTCAAGAAGAAGACAGTGATGCTGATAACGACGCTACCACATCAGAAGCTATCTTTGTTTACGACCTCTCAGGATTATTTACTGGCAATGTAGGTGATAAAGTCCGCGTGACTGGAACTGCTGGAGAATTTACCAGTGGAACTACAGGTAGCAGCTTAACTCAACTTTCTAGCATTACCAGCGTTGTCAATTTAGGTGCAAGCACTTTACCGACAGTTACAAATATCCAGTTACCTGTAACTAGCGTCAGCGACCTAGAACGCTACGAAGGAATGTTGGTTAATATTAGTGCTGGTAGTGGCAATCTCACCGTTACCGAAAATTATCAGTTAGGACGTTTTGGACAAGTAGTTCTGGCTGCTACAGGTGCAAGCAATCAACCGGGAACAGATGCTCGACTTGACCAATACACCCAATTTAACGCTCCTAGCGTCAGTGGCAATGCTGCCTATCTAGCCGAACTTGCCAAACGCAAGATCTATCTTGATGACGGTAGCGGTACACAAAACTTAGACCCAATTCTTTTTGGTCGTGGTGGTAATTCTCTCAGTGCTACTAATACGTTACGCAGTGGTGACACCGTAAATAACATTACAGGAATTTTAGACCAGCGATTTGAAGGTTATCGCATCCAAACTACCACACCTGTTAACTTTACAGCCAGCAATCCCCGCCCCGATACACCACCAGATTTAGGTAGTAGTGCGACCCTAAAAGTTGCCAGTTTTAACGTTCTCAACTACTTTAACGACTTAGATACAAATGTCAACATTAACACCCCGAACGGACTCACTTTTGAGCCTCGTGGTGCAAATACTGCTACTGAATTTACCCGTCAGCGCAACAAAACGATTCAAGCCATCATCAACTCTGGTGCTGATGTTTTAGGACTGAATGAAATTGAAAATAATGGTTTTGGAGCTACCAGTGCGATTCAAGATTTAGTCAATGGATTGAATGCAGTTGCCGGCGCTGGAACTTATAGCTTCATTAATCCAGGAACCAATATCTCCACTGATGCCATTACTGTAGGCATAATCTACAAAGCCAGCAAAGTCAGTCCAGTTGGTTCTACCGCAACCATGACTGTTGGATATTCAGCAGCATTTGATCTAGTGGGACGCAGACCTCTAGCGCAGACATTCCAACAAATTGCCAATGGTGAAAGATTTACTGCCGTTGTCAATCATTTTAAATCTAAAGGTTCTAGTTCCGGTGGTGATGGTGATGCTGATGCTGGGGACGGTCAAGGCTTGTCTAATGGGACTCGGACTCGTCAAGCCCAAGATTTAGCAACATGGTTAGGGACAAATCCCACAGGTACAACTGATCCTGATTATCTGTTGCTTGGTGACTTTAATGCTTATGCCCAAGAAAACCCACTGACAACCTTGGCCAGTGCAGGATATGGAAATCTGTTGCCAAATACTTCCTATTCCTACGTTTTTGATGGTCAGGTAGGTGCACTTGATCATGCTTTGGGAAGTGCGAGTTTAGCAGGACAAGTAACGGTCGCCGATAAATGGCACATCAATGCCGATGAACCCAGTGTGCTAGACTACAATACCGAATTCAAGTCAACGGGACAAATCAGCAGCTTATATAGTGCTAATCAATTCCGTACTTCTGACCACGACCCCGTAATTATTGGGTTGAATCTTAATAGCAATCAAGCCCCCACAGGAACTGCCACAGCCACACTAGCAGCAGGAACAGAAGACACAGCTTACACCATCAATGTCACCAACCTATTGACAGGATTCAGTGATGTAGATGGAGACACACTCACTGTTTCCGGTTTAACTGCCAACAAC